>NZ_JAZHPF010000005.1:17500-201638 GCF_036543075.1 Deinococcus sp. YIM 134068 | reverse complement strand
GGTAAGCCTGACCCTGAGCCACTGAGCGGACGAAAACGCCCTCATACTGTACTACAAACAACGCTCGAAGTCGGCTGGCAGCTCGTTTTTCGTTCGCCCTCATAAAATCTGTCAGGCCGTCAGGGGTTGGCCGTCTCTATGCTGGGGACGCCAGGCCCGTTCACCCCCACCCGGCCTCCCCCCAGGGGACGCTTGATGTGAATCGCAGATTGGGGAGTTGAGACGTTTTCGCTGCCGGGCAGGAGGACGAGCGTTGCTCGTCACCCCCCTCCCCGACCCTCCCCCACAAGGAGGGAGGGAGAAAACAGCACAACTGACACGTTTATTTTTTATTGCACATCAAGCGTTCAAGGGGGAGGGGCAAGAACCGAGACCAGAGCGCGTCGTCTCCTCCTCTCTTTTCGACGAAGGAGAGAAACAGCCGCTCACCTTTCCCCGGACCCCTCTGGCGACTGGCGACTGGCGACTGGCGACTGGCGACTTCCCCCATCCCCCGCCCTTGACCCACCCCTCATCCCTCCTGCCCCAGCCGTGCCGAGCGGGTATGCTGCGGCGTGATGAGCCGTCCCTCCGCCCACGACGCCCAACCCAACGGTGGAGGCCGGGCCGCCGTGCGTCTGCTTCAGGGCTACCTCTGGCACCCGGCGGACGCCGACGTGGACCTCGAACATTACCTGACCCACGACCTCGACGAGGCGCACGTCCTCTGGGACCCGGTAACGCCGCCCTTCGCCTTTTTCGAGAACGGCCAGCCCACCGCCGGGCAGACCTTCTACCAGTTCACGGTCCTGCGCGTGTACGACGACAAACCTGGCGGCGACGCCCTGCACGCGGACGCCGAGACGGCGAGTCAGGCCCTGAACCCGTTGCTGGACGCCACGCCGGAGGGTGTGGGGTGGCAACTGTGGGAGGACTTGCGCGAGCTATGAGCTGTTCGGCTGGCCCGTGATCGAGTGGCTCGACCTGCGGGTGGAGGGCGACCCCCACCCCCGCCGCTTCGACGGCCCGGCCAGCCTGCGCGCCTACCTGACCCGCGTGGAGCGGCTGCCCGAGGAGGCCGTCCGGCTGCTTCTGGAGCGTGGCGAGGTTGGTCCACCCGACGCCCGGCGCGTGTACCGTGTCGCGCCCCTGCGGCCCCCCGCACCTTGATTCAGGAACACGTCACCCTGCAAGGTGCCCCCGATCCGGATACCCTCGCCGCTCTGCTCGCCACGCCCGGCGGCGCGGCCCTGAGCGCCCACACGGGCACTGACGCGGCGGGCCGCACCCGCACCGTCCTGACCCTCACCCACGAGGACGCGGAAGTCGTCGCCGACACCCGGCAGCGGCTCCTGCGGGCGTGCCGGGAGCGCGGGGTGCGGGCCTTCGTGGTGTGAATGTGGGACTGCTCTACCGCCCCTCGTCCAGTTCGTAGACGAAGCCCGGCCCGCCCAGATACAGCCCGTGGTCCACGTTGACGGCCCGGCCCCCGGCGTAGATGTGCGGCCCCGTCACGCTCCCCGGTGGCTGGCCGGTCACGCGGGCGACAGGGGTATGCCCGTGGATGAGCCGTTCCCCACCGAAGCGGCTCAGGAAGTGGTCGAGTTGGCGGCCCCCGTCCTCGCCCAGGAAGGCGTCGCGCTCCGAGAACTCGTCCAGCAGTCGGTCCCACGCCACAGGGTCCCGGCCCAGCAGCAGTTCGGAGAAGGCCGCGTTCACCTCCTCCACGTTCTCGCCGTAGCGGTGGTAGAGCACGGCGTCCGCGTGGGCGAGCAGAGTGTTCTGTAAGTGCAGCATCGCGGGTTGCCGCGAGAGCCAGTCGGCGTGCGTATCCGTCATCCGCTCCAGGTCACGCGCCTCCCCACCGTTGATCTTCCAGTCCGCGAGGAAGCTCCCGCCCGGCCCGGTCGTCGCCCGTTCCCCGAAGTGCCGCGCGGCGAGGATCAGAACGTCGTGGTTGCCGAGCAGGGTGAGGACGCGCCCGCCGTGTTCCGCCGCCCGCGTCTCCAGGCGCATCACGAGGTCCAGGGCGTCTATTCCCCCCGGCCCCCGGTCGAACAGATCGCCCATGAGGACGAGCGTCGCCTTACCCCCCGTCCACCGCCCCTCCTCATGGGTGAGGCGGGCAGCGACGAGCAGCGAGAGCAGCCGGTCGAGGTGGCCGTGAACGTCGCCGACAATGACCGTGCGGGCTGGGTCGGACATGCCCTCAGCGTAAGAGGTCTGGGCCTCACGGGAGATGGGCCAGATGGCCGAGCGCCCCCTCAACGTCCCTTTTCCCCCTCCCGCCCTGCGCTAGCCTGCCTGCCATGCTCGACCGCCCCCGCCGCCTGCGCCGCACCGCCGGTCTGCGCGCCATGACCCGCGAGGTCACGCTGACGCCGCAGCACTTCATCCACCCCATCTTTGTCCACGAGGAGGACACCGAGCAGCCCATCGCCACCATGCCCGGCGTGAGCCGCCACAGCGTCGGGGGGGCGGTGGAGCAGGCGAGGGAGGCCCAGGGCCTCGGCATCCCCGCCGTCATCCTCTTCGGCATCCCCGACCACAAGGACCCCCAGGGCAGCGGGGCCTACGCCGAGGGCGGCGTCATCCAGCGCGCGGCGGCGGCGATCAAGGCGGCGCTCCCCGGCATGACCGTCGTCACCGACACCTGCCTGTGCGAGTACACCGATCACGGCCACTGCGGGCCGCTGTGCCAGACGGGGGACGGTGAGTGGACCGTGGACAACGACGCGGCCCTCGCCCTGCTGGCGCAGACCGCTGTCTCGCAGGCGCGGGCGGGCGCGGACGTGGTGGCCCCCTCGGCCATGATGGACGGGCAGGTCTGCGCGATCCGGGCGGCGCTGGACGAGGCGGGCTTCTCCCACGTGCCCGTGATGGCCTACGCCGTGAAGTACGCCTCGGCCTACTACGGCCCCTTCCGCGACGCGGCGGGCAGCACCCCCAGCGTGGGCAACCGCGCGTCCTACCAGATGGACCCGGCGGGCGGCATGCGCGAGGCGTTGCGCGAGGCACGGCTGGACGTGGAGCAGGGGGCCGACTTCCTGATGGTCAAACCCGCGCTCGCCTACCTCGACATGGTGCGGCTGTTGCGCGACTCGTTCGACCTGCCGCTCGTCGCCTACAACGTGAGCGGTGAGTACGCGCTCATCAAGGCCGCCGCAGAGGCCGGGTACATGGACGAGCGCCGCACCGTGCTGGAGACCCTGACCGGGATGCGCCGTGCCGGGGCCGACACGATCATCACGTACCACGCGCTCGACGCCGCGCGCTGGCTGCGGGAGGGCTGAGGTGTCCACGAGCGAGACCCACCCCCTGCGGGTGGACTGGGTGGAGACGGGGCTGTGGCCGGGCCGCCTCGGCCTCACCTTCGCGCCGGGCAAGAAGGGCGCGAGCGTGCTTCAGGTGGGCGTCGTCCACGACCGCGACCTGAGCGCGGACCTTGCGCGGCTGGCAGGTGAGGGCGTGAACGTGCTCGCCCCCCTCATCGAACCCCACGAGTTCGAGCTGCTGGGCATCACCGATTACCACGCGCTCGTGGAGGAACACGGCCTGACCCTCCTCGCCTGCCCCATCCGTGACCGGGACGTGCCCGCCGACTTGCCCGAGTTCACGGCCTTCCTCGACGAACTCATGGACGCCCTGCTCGACGGTCGCCGTGTGGTCGTCCACTGCCGGGGCGGGCTGGGGCGCGCGGGGCTGACTGCCGCGTGCCTCCTCGTGCAGGCGGGGATGCCGCCGGAACAGGCCATCGCGCGGGTGCGGGAGGCCCGGCCCGGCACCATCGAGACCGAGGCGCAGGCGGAGTTCGTCCACGAGTTCGCGCGGGGCTGAGGCTTGGGGTCGCCAGTCGCCAGTCGCCAGTCGCCAGTCGCCAGAAAGGGCGCGGTAGGCCGCCCTGCTTTTCGTCGGACGTACGGGAACATCTCGCCCGGAAGACGGCCTCACCTGTTTTCCCTGACCGCCGAAAGCTGACGGCTGACCGCCCCTCTCCCTCAAGCCTCACTCCTCCGAGTCCTGACCTTCCGGGAAGCGCGTGCGGCGTTCGGGGCGTGGACGAACAGTGACGCCCTGACTGGCCCAAACGTGCCCGAAGTCCACGAGGTCGTTCAGAGCAGCGACCGACGCTGACGCCCATGCACTCGCATGTGTATTCCCGCACCCAACTCCCCCTCCAGCAGGCATGGAATGAGGTGAAAACTCGTCTGGGTGCATGTTTGGCTCACGGGGTCGTCAGGCTCGGGGCCTACACTGAGGGCATGATGAAAGCGACGCTGGCCTGCCTGAGCTTCGCCGCGCTTCTCGCCTCCTGCGCCCCGGCCCTGAACCCGCCCGTCACGGGCCGCATCGTCAACTCCACCACCGGGCAGGAGGGCACCGTCACCTTCCACCCCGGTGCCCTGCGCGGGCAGGCGGGCGACCCCTTCGGCGGCAACAACACGACCGTCGTGATCGGCGGCCTGACCTACGGGGGCCGCACCACCCTGATCAGCGCCTCCAACACGGTGACGGTCCGGCCCTCGCTGGGGGTGAGCCTCGGGTTCGGCACCGGCCCGTACGCCGACCCCTTCTTCGGCACGCGCGTGGGCACCACCACCCAGACGCGCAGTACCCTCCGCACGGGCAACCTCATCGCCAGGACCTCCGGCGCGAACGCCCGCACCCTGACCTGCACCCTTCAGGTGGACGACGCCAACCACGGCGTCGGCGACTGCACGGGCAGCGAGGGCGGACGGTACGCGGTGCAGTTTTGAGGAAGGGGTGAAGGGTTAGGCGTTAGGGAGAAGGGGAAAGAGGGTCTTGGCTGATTCGGTCAAGGCCCTCCCTCGTTGGTAGAAGTTCGCCGCATCAGCGCCCGGCCCACGAGAAGCATCGCGGCACCCCAGGCGAGGAAGCCGAGGTCGTAGGCGAGCTGATATGGACCGGGACGGACGTGGTGGACGCCGAGAATCTGGTGGTCGATCAGGCCCTCCACCACGTTGAACAAGCCCCAGCCGAAGAGCAGCGTGCCGACGAAGGCGGACGTGCGCCAGGTCGCGTGGCTGCCCCGCAGTCCACTCCAGAGCAGGAACGCTCCCAGCAACGTGAACACCCACGTCGCCGCGTGGAACAGGCCGTCGGCGAGGGTGTTGAGGCGCAAGTTCTCCAGCGTGTTCGGCGGGTGGACCTCGCTGACCATGTGGTGCCATTGCAGAAGCTGGTGAATCACGATTCCGTCGAAAAAGCCCCCCAACCCCAGTCCGAGCAGCACGCCACCCGTCACCCAGCGCCGCCGATCTGCCGACGACCCCACCTCTCGCCGCGCCTCCCGTGTGACCATCCTCGCTCCCCCTCCCCGCAAGGTAGGCGAGTGGGGAAGGCGAAGGGGTGCGGGCAGATTGAGGCCGAGTTAAGCCTCCACCTTCCAGCGGGAGAGGCGGTGGGCCGAAGCCCCCGCCCCTGTCCTTGCTGATCGCTGACGGCTGAAAGCTGACTGCTCCTACGCCACCGGGGCCACCGTCTCCGTGTGAATCCGCCGCGCTTCCCCATCCCCCTCTCCCTTGAGGAGCGGCATCACGAGTTCGCCGAAGCGCCGCGCCTCCTCCAGATGCGGGTAGCCGCTGAAGATGAAAGACGAGAAGCCCATGTCTTCGTACCGTCGAATCTTGGCCGCCACCTGCTCCGGGGTGCCGATCAGCGCGACGCCCACCCCACTCCGGGCCATGCCGACGCCCGCCCACAGGCCCGGTTCGACGAGGAGGTTGCCTTCCCCCAGCCCGCGCAACATCTCGATCTGGCGCAGTTGGCCCACGCCGTCCACATGCTTGTAGCTCTCCACAAAGGCCCGGCGCACCTCGGGGTCCACCCGCGAGATCAGGCGTTCGGCGGCCCGCCACGCCTCCTCCTCCGTCTCCCGGACGATGACGTGGGTTCGCAGGCCATAGCGCAACGGCCTTCCCGTCTCCGCCTCCAGCGCCCGCATCTGCGCTATGCGCTCGGCCAGCATGTCCTCCCGCTCGCCCCACATCAGGTACACGTCGGCGAGGTCGGCGGCGATGCGCTGCGCGACGGGCGACGCGCCCCCGAAGTAGATCGGGATGGGCTGCGCGGGCGGCGGGTCCAGCACCGCGTTCTCGAAGGCGAACAGCTCCGAGCGGTAGCTCACGGGCGGCGGCTGCGTCCAGAGTTGCCGCAGGATGGTCATGAACTCGCGCGTCCGTTCATACCTCTGCGCGTGCGGTTCGAAGTCGCCGTACATCGCGTTCTCGGCGGGGCTGCTCCCCGTCACGATGTTCACGCGCACCCGCCCCGGAAAGAGGTTTTGCAGCGTGGCGAGCATCTTCGCGTACATCGCCGGGTGGAACATGCCGGGCCGCACCGCGATCAGAAGGGCGGGGTCCGTCGCCGCCGTCCGCGCGAGGGCCGCCACCGCCGCCGTGTAGTTCTCGTGCTCGCTGTGGTAGTTCGTGGCCGTCAGCAGCCCCGTGAAGCCCGCCTCGCCCGCCGTCGTGATCAGGCTGGAGATGTAGGGCAGCGTGGGCCTGCGCGGCGGTTTCTCCCGCGTGCCGATGAACTCGCCGTCACGGGAGAGTTGGAGAAACCAGAGGAATTCGGAGGGGGAGGGTTGGGTCATGGGGGCCTCTGTGGATGAATACGACTTCGTGCTTTTCTCCCTCTCCCCTCGTGGGAGAGGGCCGGGGTGAGGGGGCGTGTGACTAGGTTGGTCGTTGTTGAGGGGCATTGACCTTTCCACTGGCTAGGGAAGCTCTGCCCGCTCACCCCCTCCCGGCCTCCCCCCTCAAGGGGGAGGAGCAAAAAATAACCGCACATTCCCTCTAGAGTTCTTTCTTCGCCTATTCCATTCTCAGCGGCAACTCGTAGCACAGGCTGTTCTCCATCCCCACGTAATACCCGTAGTTCGGGATGCGCCCAAAGCCTGCGGACTCGTAGAGGTGGATGGCTTCCGCCTGCAAATCCCCGGTCTCCAGCACCAGCCGCGCGTAGCCCTGCTCACGCCCCCGCTCGATGAGGGCGGCGAGGATTTGACGGCCCAGGCCACGCCCCCGCGCCTCCGGCACCGTGTACATGCGCTTGACCTCCGCCGCGTCCGGCTCGATGCGCTTCAAGGCACCGCAGGACAGCAACGCGCCGTCTTCCTCTACCGCCAAGAGCACGCAACCCTCCCCGGAAAGGATGGCCGGGTCGAACGGCTCCGTGCGCTCGTCGGTGTCCTGATAGATCGCCCGCAACTCGCGCTGCTGGGCATTCATCAGGTCAATGACGCGCTGATCGGTCGGCGGAACGTCGTGCAGGACGGGCATGAGGCACGGTAACACAGCCCTCCGGCCTCTTCCTGCCGTCTGTTCCTCATCACTCATCGCTCAACTCTCATCACTTCCCCGCCCTCCTCACGCCTTCACCCCGCCCGCCGTCAGCCCCGCCACGAACCGCTTCTGGAACACGGCGATCAGCACGACGATGGGCACGACCGCGATCACCACCGCCGCGCTGATGAGGGGCCACGGGAAGGCGAACTCGCCCTGGTACAGCGTCACGCCGACCGAGACCGTCCGCATGTTGAGCCGCGTGTTGAAGCTCAGCGCCAATAGGAACTCGTTCCACGAGTTGACGAAGACGAGCAGGGCCGCCGTCACCACGCCCGGCAGGCTCAGCGGCAGCACGATGCGGGTCATCGCGCCGACGCGGGTGGCCCCGTCCACCATCGCCGCCGACTCCAGATCACGCGGGATGGCGCTGAAAAAGGCGACGAGCGTGAGGATGGCGACGGGCAAACTCAGCGCCGCGTAGGGCAGGATCAGGGCGGGGTAGGAGTTGAGAAGCTGCGCGCTCCGCATCAGCCGGAAGAGCGGCACGAGCAGGCTGACGACGGGCAGCATGGAAAAGGCGACGACGAGCGTGAGCAGCAGCCCGCGCGCCCGAAGCTCCAGCCGCGCCAGCGCGTAGGCGGCGGGCACCGCGACCGCCACACACAGCAGGGTACTCAGCACGCTCACGACCAGCGAGTTCAGGAAGAACGTGCCGAATGGCTGCTCGGAGAACACCCGCGCGTAGTTGGCGAAGTCGGGCTGGGAGGGGAGGTACTGGACCGGAAACTTCTGGAGTTCGCCCTCCGTCTTCAGGCTCGTCAGCAGCATCCACACCAGGGGGAAGAAGCCGCCGAAGACGAGCAGGGCGAGGCCGAGGGCGCGCACCAGCCGCTCCCCTGTGTTGAGACGTGGGGCCACCTCGTCCATCTCAGCTCTCCCCGCCGCGCACGAAGCGCACATAGACGAGCGTGACGGCGAGGCTCACCCCGAAGAGCGCCACGCTCAGGGCCGCCGCGTACCCGAAGTCCAGAAACTCGATGCTCGTGCGGTAGATGTACACGCCGAGCGTTTCCAGAAACCCCTGCGCCGGGGCCTGCTGAATGAAGGTGTACGGGATGTCGAACACCTGCACGGCGCTGATCGCCCGGAAGATGAACGCGACGGCCAGACTCGGCGCGAGGAGGGGCAGGATCACCCGCCAGAAGGTCTGCACGCGCGTCGCCCCGTCCACGTCCGCCGCCTCGGTCAGCTCGCGCGGAATGCCCTGAAGGCCGCCCAGCACGATCAGCGCGACGAACGAACTCGTCTTCCAGACAATCGTGACGACCATCGCCAGAACGGCAAGGCCCGGCGTGGACAGCCAGCGCAGGGGTTCGTTCACCACGCCGCCGCGCACGAGCACGTCGTTCACCACCCCGTACTGCCCGTTGAACAGCCACGCGAAGATCAAGCCGGTGATGACGGGCGGCATCGCCCACGGCAGCAGCAGAGCCACCCGCGCCAGCCCCCGCACCCGGCTCGGTGTGTGGGCCAGCAGCGCCATCGGCACGCCGACGAGGAAGGAGCCGCCGACCGTCAGCACCCCGAAGAAGAGGGTGTTTCGCAGCGCCGCAAGGAAGCGGGGGTCCTGCACCATCTGCGCGTATTGCCCCAGCCCCACGAAGGGCGTGCCCGCCCACGGCTCGGTCAGCTTGTTCACGAACAGGCTGTCGCGGAAGGTCGTCAGCATGGGGAAGAGCAGCACCCCACATAGCAGCAACGCGGCGGGGGCGAGGAGGAGGGCGGCGAGGAGGCCATCACCCCCACGCCGACGCCTCACCCGTGGAACGGTGGGCCTGATGTTTCCGGCCTCAGTTCGCAACCGCCGCCCTCACTTCAACACGCCGTCGAGGTCGCGCTGCATGTCCCGCAGCGCCACATCCACCGTCTTGCTCCCCGCCACCGCCGCCGACACGTTGTTGCGGATGATCTCCGAGACGCGCGGGTAGGCGGGCGTGATGGGTCGGGGCCGTGCGCCCGTCACGATGCGGTACAGGTCCTTGAAGTGCGGGTTGGCGGCGAGCACGGCGCGGTCGTTGTACAGGCTGGCCCGCACGGGGAGGTACGCGCCCTTCACCGCCATCTCGCGTTGCACCTCGGCACTCGCCATGTATTGCAGCAATCTCGCGGCGGCGGCCTTGTTCTTGCTGTACGCGCTGACCGCCCACTGCCAGCCGCCCGTGCAGGTGGCGCTGGTGTTGCTCCCGAAGGCGGGCAGGCGGGCCACGCCCACGTCCCCCTTCACCCGCGTCGGCTGCGGGCTGTTGCCCTGGAAGTGCGCCCACGCGTAGCTCCAGTTCAGGCCGAACAGCACGCTCCCGGCCTGGAACTGCTGGCGCGAGTCGTCCGTCTTCATCTCGGCGCTCGCGGCGGGCGCGATCTTGCTCTTCACCGCGTTCACGAGGAAGCCCAGCCCCTGCCGCCCCGCCGGGCTGTCCACCGCCCCCACATTGCCGCCTGCGCCCCACAACGTCTCCAGGAAGTTGCACACGGTGCCCTCGATGGGCGCGCCCTGGAAGTTCAGGCCTTGCAGGTTCCCGCCCTCCGCCTTCTGGATGCGCGCGGCGGTCGCGGCGAGTTCGTCCCACGTGCGCGGCACCTTCGCCCCGTACTTGGCGAGGAGGTCCTTGCGGTAGTACAGGAATTGCGCGTCCGTGAAGGCGGGCATCGCGTACAGCTTGCCCCCCACCGTTGCCGCGCCTAACGGCCCCTTCAGGAAGGCGCGCAGGTAGGCGTCCCTGCTCGGCAGGTAGCCGTCGAGCGGCTCGGCCCACCCGGCGGCGGCGAAGGTCGCGGTCCTCACCACGTCGATCAGGAACACGTCGAGGCTCGCGTCCCGCGCAGCCAGAACGGTCGTCAGGTACTGATTCTGCGCCTCGCTCGTCGCACCACCCGTCTCGATCCTCACGGTGATATTCGGGTTCTGCCGCTCGAAACGGTCGAAGATGGGCTGGAAGATTTCGGGTCGCTGCTGACTCCCCATGAACACGGTCAGCGTGGTGGGCGCGGCGCTCGCGGCCCCGGTCAGGGCGAGCAGGGCGGACAGGGCAAGACGGCTACGCATGGCAAAACCTCCGTTGGAGTGGGGGTGGCGTAAAAAGACGACCGACTCTATCAACAATTGGCGGCGGGGACGGCGGCCTGTAGGGGGCTAAGACACTTGGGAGTGAGTGATGCCCTTCTAGAGTAGAGCTTTGGGGGAATGAATGACGCGTTTGCTGGGTTGCCAGGCCCGTTCACCCCCACCCGGCCTCCCCCCTCAAGGGGGAGGGGAAAAAGAGCAAGAGCCTCAGCTTCTCTTCTCCCTCCTTGCGGCAGAGGGCTGGGGAGGGAGTGACGAGCACCGTCCTCCTGCCAGACGACAAAAACGCGCGCCCTCCTGAACTCGTCATTCACATCAGGCGTTCGTGGGAGAGCCGGGGTGAGGGGGCGCGTGACCACCTCCACCACCCCCTACAGGTACGCCAACTCCCACGCCTCCCGCCCATGCTTTACCCCCGCCCGCAGCAGGGCGAGGCCGTCCGGCGACACGTCCCGGTGGTGGGGGAGACCGCCCGCCAACGCCCCGAACTCCTCCAACGGGCGTTTGGCCGGGGCGTGAACGACCTCCGCGACCACGCCGCCGCGCACCTCGTAGACCGCGCCGTACACCTGACCGCGCCGGGCGTCGAGCGAGACGGCGACCCGTCCCTCCGCCGCGCCCCCGACCAGCCCCTCCAGCGTGGACACGCCGAGGACGGGCACGCCCCACGCCCGCCCCAGCCCCAGCGCGTAGCTCGCGCCGACCCGCACCCCCGTGTACGACCCCGGCCCGGTCCCGACGACGATTCGGCCCGCCCGGAACGGCACCCCTGCCTCCGCGAACAGCGAGGCCACCGCGTCCGCGAGCCGTTCGGCGTGCGCGCGGCCCACCTCCTCGGAGAAGGTCCGCTCCCCCCCCGGCCACGTCACGGCCAGCGTCAGGAAGGGCGTGGCAGTGTCCAGCGCGAGGGTGACGGGCGGGGCGGCGGGGTCCGGCATCGCGGGCATTGTAGGTCGTCCCCGTCCCGCGCTGACGGCTGAGGGCTAACGGCTGACCGCCTCTCTGTCACCCCTCCAGGAACGTGAGCTTTCCGGCGATTCGGCCCGCCCCGGCCCGGTGGTATGGTATGTCACATCATGACGAATATCGCCAAGGGGCTGGAAGGCGTGCTGTTCACCGAGAGCAGGCTCACGTTCATCAACGGGACGGAGGGCATCCTCACGCACCTCGGCATTCCCATTCAGGAGTGGGCGGAGAAGAGCACCTTCGAGGAACTGTCCCTCGCGCTCCTCAACGGACGCCTGCCCAGCGCCGACGAACTCGCGGCCTTCGACGCCGAACTCAAGGCGAACCGCACCGTCTCCCAGCAGCTTCTGGACGTGATCGCGGCCATGCCGAAGGGCGTCCACCCCATGCAGGCGCTCCGCACCGCCGTCTCGTACCTCGGGCTGCTCGACCCGCAGGCGGAGGAGACGACCGAGGAGGCCCGGCGTGCCATCTCCATTCGCATGATCGCCCAGTTCCCCACGGTCATCGCGGCGATCCGGCGGGCGCAGGAGGGGCAGGAGGTGGTCGCGCCCAGGACGGACCTCACCCACGCGGGCAACTTCCTGTACATGCTGACGGGCAGGGAACCCAGCGCCGAGCAGGCCCGGCTGTTCGACATCGCGCTCGTGCTGCACGCCGACCACGGCATGAACGCCTCGACCTTCACGGCGATTGCCACGAGCAGCACCCTCAGCGACATGTACTCCTGCATCACGTCGGCCATCGGGGCGCTGAAGGGTCCCCTCCACGGCGGCGCGAACGAGGCTGTCATGGACATGCTCGACGAGATCGGCTCGCCCGAGGGGGCCGCCGACTACATCACGGGCAAGCTCGACCGCAAGGAAAAGATCATGGGCGTGGGCCACCGCGTCTACAAGTACTTCGACCCCCGCTCGCGCGTGCTGCGCGACTATGCCGAGCACGTCGCCAACAAGGAGGGCAAGAGCCGCTACTACCAGACGCTCGAAACCATCGAGAAGATCGTGGTGGACCGCATGGGCAGCAAGGGCATCTATCCCAACGTGGACTTTTACAGCGGGACCGTGTACTCCGACCTCGGCATCGGCAAGGAGGACTTCACCCCGATCTTCGCGCTCGCCCGCATCAGCGGCTGGTGCGCCTCCGTCATCGAGTACACCCGCGACAACCGCCTCCTGCGCCCCGACGCCGTGTACACGGGCGAAACGGACCGGCATTACGTGGGCATGGAGGAACGCGGGTCGGAGTTGCAGGCGGCGGAAGGGTAAAGGCGGAAGGCAGAAGGTGAAGGGCCGGGGTGGAACGCTCCGGCCCTGGCTTTTGGCCTCCTGGGCGGGCGGCGCGGGTAGCATGTCCGGGTGACACAACTCGGGCTGGAATTGCAGGAACTGATCGCCACGATGGAGGGCCGACGCGCGCGGGTGGAGGCGGGGGGCGGGCTGGAACGCCAGAAGAAGCAACGTGAGGGCGGAAAGCTCACGGCGCGCGAGCGCATCGAGAAACTCCTCGACCCCGGCTCCTTCCTCGAACTCTCCACCTTCGTGGAGCACGGCCATAACCGCCTGATGGCGGGTGTGGAAGCTCCCGGCGAGGGCGTGGTGACGGGACGCGGGACGATTGACGGGCGACAGGTCTTCGTCTTCAGCCAGGACTTCACCGTGCTGGGCGGCTCGCTCGGCAAGATGAACGCCAGCAAGGTGACGAAGGTGATGGACCTCGCCGCGCGGACGGGTTGCCCGGTCATCGGCCTGAACGACTCGGCGGGGGCGCGCATTCAGGAGGGCGTGGACTCCCTGAGCGGCTACGGCGAAATCTTCTACCGCAACGCGGTCTACTCGGGCAGCGTGCCGCAGATCAGCGCCATCCTCGGCCCCTGCGCGGGCGGCGCGGTGTACTCGCCCGCCCTGACTGACTTCATTGTGATGAGCCGGGGCACGTCGTACATGTTCATCACCGGGCCGGAGGTCATCAAATCCGTCACCCGCGAGGACGTGACCTTCGACCAGCTCGGCGGCGCGGACGTGCATACCCGCAAGTCCGGCGTCGCTCACCTCGAATACGACGGGGACGAGGCCGTGCTGGCGGGCATCCGCGACCTGCTCGGCTACCTTCCGCAGAACGCCCGCGAGCAGCCGCCCGTCCGGGAGTGCTCCGACCCCGTGGACCGCCGCAACGACCGTCTGCTGGAACTGGTCACGCCCGACCAGCGCCGCCCCTACGCGATGCACGACGTTATCCATGAACTCGTGGACGACGGCACTTTCCTCGAAATCCAGCCGGGTTGGGCCAGGAACATCCTCTGCGGCTTCGCGCGGCTGAATGGGCAGAGCGTGGGCATCGTCGCCAACAACCCGAAGGTCATGGCGGGCACGCTGAACATCGACGCCTCGGACAAGGCCGCGCGCTTTATCCGCACCTGCGACTGCTACAACGTCCCGATCCTGACGCTGGTGGACGTGACGGGCTTCCTGCCGGGGGTGGCGCAGGAGCACGCGGGCATCATCCGCCACGGCGCGAAGATGCTCTACGCCTACGCGGAGGCGACCGTCCCCAAAGTCACCCTCATCACCCGCAAGAGCTACGGCGGGGCGTACCTCGCCATGAACAGCCGCGATATGGGGGCCGACGTGGTGTACGCGTGGCCCACCGCCGCCGTCGCCGTCATGGGTGCGGAGGGGGCCGCCAACATCGTCTACCGCCGCGACATCCAGAATTCTGAGGACCCGGAGGCCACCCGTGCCGAGAAGATCAGGCAGTACAAGGAGACCTTCGACAACCCCTACGTCGCCGCCGCCAAAGGTTATATCGACGACGTGATCCCGATGGAAGGCACCCGCGCCCGCCTGATCCAGACCTTCGCCATGCTGCGCGACAAGGCGGAGACGAGGCCGTACAAGAAGCACGGGAACATACCGCTGTGAGGTGTAAATATGAAAATATATAACAATGACACGGTTCCTAGTACACTAGCAATTCTCAGGTCTGAGCAAGTAGTCAAATTTCTGCAACCGCATCTTAATAAGAGAGGTATTATAGCAGTCGAGGGATTATCGAAATGGACCCATGAATACCAATTTATTGTGCCGCTGGTGTTTGGTATAGACAAAGATGTTTCGGCAGAACCCGTACTTCAACGATATATAAACACTAGAAGTGTCACAACAAACGGCAATATTTGTATTGTTGTAAATAGAACAAAAAGAGTTTCTTATATAAATGGTGGTGGACAAGCAGACAACAGATTGACACAGATATTTATGAGGTCTTCGGTAAGCCGACTTCTCGGCTATCTGACTAATCAAGCAGGTCGACTCGAAGTTACGAAGTTAGTATCAAATCGTAGATAAGTTGTTGTATTCAATACGTTTACTTTTCATCCTCGTCCAGATTCCCGATCACTTCCCGCAATAACCCCACCAGTTCGCGCGCCCTCTCGTCGCTCAGGCCCACGCGCTCGCCGATGAGGCGGGGCACATCGGCGGCCTGTTCGCGCATAGCCCTGCCCTGTGGGGTGAGCGTGACCTCCAACTCGCGCTCGTCGGCGGCGCGGCGGTGACGCCTCAGGTGCCCGGCGGCCTCCAACCGCTTGAGCAGGGGCGAGAGGGTGCCCGAGTCGAGCCGCAGCGTCTCGCCCAGCGCCTTGACGGTCGGCGGATGCGGTGTAGTCCAGAGGGCCAGCATCACGAGGTACTGCGGGTACGTCAGCCCCAGCGGTTCGAGGAGGGGACGGTAGGCCATCACCACGCTGCGCGACGCCACGTACAGGTTGAAACACAGCATGGTGTCGAGGTCGGTGGGCAGGTCGGGAGTCTGCGTCATGGCGGTGTGTCCGGGGCTTTCGGTCTCCAGTATGCGGGCTGTGGAGTGTGGCAAGCCCGGACAGTGTAGAAGGGTGAATTCACCTTCCCAAGCCGCCGGGAAGGCGATGGAACCCAATGTCTATTGGGGCGACTGGAAGCTGGCGATTCCATGCGTGTCATGCCCCAACAAGGCGAGCGGCGGAAGGCCCTGTCCCCTCCACCGCCCGCGCTCGTCTCCTAACGCGATCCGAAGTTCTGGACCCAGTAATGCCCGTAGGAGCCGCCCGTCGCGTAGCCGACGCCGAGTTCCTTGTAGCTCGCGCTCATGATGTTGCGGCAGTGGCCCTCGCTCGTCAGCCACCCGGCCACGACCGACTCCGGGGTGGTCTGCCCGGCGGCGATGTTCTCGGCGATGGCCCGCCAGGCGTAGCCCGTGGCGGTGACGCGCTGGCTCAACGTGCGGCCATCCTGGCTGGTGTGGCTGAAGTAGTTCCTGGCGGCCATGTCCGAGGCGTGGCCCTGCGCCGCCTGCGCGAGCTGGGCGTTGGAGGTCAGCGCGGCCACGGCGGGGTAGCTCGCGGTGCCGCAGGTGCGGGCCTGCGCGCGGGCCGCGTTCGTGAGGTCGAGGACGCGCTGGGCGAAGGCACTTGGCGTCGTGGGCGTCGTGGGCGTCGTGGGCGTGGTCGCCGCCGTGACCGTCAGCGAGAAGTCGACGTACGAGCTGGGCCGGGCCGTCAGCGCGGCGCGGAGGGTGGCGCTCCCTGCCGCCCTTGCCGTCACGAGGCCCGTGGAGCTGACCGTCGCCACCGTGGTGTTGCTGCTCGTCCACGTGACCTGCCCGGCGCTCGGCGCTGCCCCATTCACCGTGACGCTGAGCTGCCGCGTCTGCCCGACCGTCAGCGTTCCGGCGCTGGCAAGAGAATCCAGCGTCTCTGTCGCCGCTAGAACGTCGTCGCTCGTCGCCGTCGTGGTCGGTGTGGAACCGCAGGCGGCGAGGGTCAGCAGGGCACCGAGGAGGAGGGAACGGCTCAGGAGAGGCATGGGGGCCATTAGGCCGGATAAAGATTCGTTGAGCGTGAGCTTTGGTTTCTCATATCTCACAAACCTGGTTTTAAGAGGTTCGGGTACGCTGAGCGGCCCTTTTCACCGTTTGGGGAGGCGAGGGCGCAAGGAAGGCCTCTCACGGGATTCATTCCTCACATAAGATCGTCGGCAGTTGCGGGCCGGAAAGCCGATTTTTCTTACACCCACGCCGGGTCCTCATGAGGACGGACGTGCCAGCGTGGCTGCCTCTGACCCGCGTTCGGCCCACCACAGGGCGGCACCCGCGAGGACGAGGAGCGTGGGGATGACGCTCTGGGCGAGGAGGAGGGAGGAGGCGTCGGCCAGGGCACCGAGGGCGAAGGGGGCGAGGAGCATGGCGAGGCCGGAGGCCAGCGCCGCCCGCGCGCTCGCCACGTCCTCACGGCCCGGTGCCGTGCTCACTGCGAGGGCGAGGAGGGCCGGGTAGAGGTTCGCCACCCCCAGGCCCGTGACGAACAGCCCCAGGAGGCGCGCAGGCAGGCTCCCGAACTGCCAGTAGGCCAGGAAGCCGACGAGCGCGACGGCCAGCGAGACGGCCACCACCCGCCCGGCGGGGAAGCGGGACAGGAGGAAGCCGCCCGACGCCCGGCCCAGCAGCATCGCCAGCAGGAAGGCGCTCACGGCGGTGACTGCCGTCGCCCGGTCCAGCCCCCCGGCGGTGGTGAGGAAGTCGGCGGCCCAGAACCCCACGCCGAACTCCACCGCCACCCCGAGCACCATCACGCCCCAGTAGCGCCAGTACCGGGACGGCAGCGCCCTGCCGGGGTCGGACTCCGGCCCGGTGCTGGGGTGGGCGGGGCGACCGAACCGCACCCGCGCGAAGCCGAGGGCGAGCAGCCCCGGCACCGCCGCCGCGACCCACAACACGACCGGCCAGCCCAGCCCGGCGGCCACGGCCCCGCCGAGGGCGAGGGGGGCGAGGACGCCGCATACGCTCGACACCGCGTTGGCCTCCGCGAACGCCCGCCCCCGCCCCTCGCCGTGTCGCCGGGCCAGGACCGCCGAAATCTGCACCAGCGCCAGCGAACCCAGCGTGCCCATCACCAGCGCCCCCAGCAGGCTCACCGGGAAGCTCGGCGCGGCGGCGAGCAGCACTCCGCCCGCCCCCATCCCGGCGACCCCGCCCCACAGCACGGCCCCGGCCCCGAAGCGCCGCCCCAGCCCGTCGGCGGTCACGCTGGCGACGAGCAGGCCCACCGCGAAGGCGCTGGTGTGCAGGCTGGCCTGTGCGTAGGTCAGCCCCAGGTCCCGGCGCAACAGGGGCAGCAGCGGCCCCAGGGCGTTCAGCACGAAGCCGTAGTACCCCAGCATCAGGTAGACGGTCCAGGTGGCCCGGTCGCGCACGAAGGGCGGATTCACACCCGCCGCCCCGCCCCGTGCGCCCGCCGCGTGAGGCCGGGTCGGGAGGAAAGGAGGGCAGGCACCGGGGTGGGTCCCGTCAGGAGGAGGGAGCAGGGCGAGGGTTTCGTCACCCCCGCAGGATCACGCCTGCCCGCCCCTCCCGTCCAGCAGGCCGAACGTCACCACCGTCTCGTCGTGGACGCTCAGGGGGCTGGAGTCCGGCAGGCTGGCCCGCAGGCCGCCGCCGAGGGCGTGGGCCGTGTTCAGGAGGGGAGCGTCGGCGGCGGGGTCGAGGGTGCCCCACAGGTGAGCGGTGCCCCCGCCGTCCGGCCCGGCCCGCCACAGCAGGGCACCGACCTCCTCTGACCCCGCATAGGCGAGCAGGAGCGCCGTGTCCCGGTCCCCCTCCAGCCGGGGGGCGAGGTGGCGCGAGAGCGGCCCGGCCCACTCCGGCGTCCCGTGCGCCTCCGCCAGCACCGCCGCCCATGTGGGCAGATGAAGACGGCTGACCTGCTCCACCCGCAACACGCCCGCGTCTGGGACAGGGTGGTAGGTGCCGACTCGCACCGCCGCGACCTCCTCCCCGGTGGGCACCTCCACGCTCGCCACGAGTGCGGGCATCTCCTGCGCGTGGTGCCAGGCGCGGACGAGGGGGAGGCGGTCCGGGTTCGCGTCCGGCAGGAACGTCGCGTTCAGGGCGAGGACGTTCACGCCCGGCGTGTGCAGCGTCACCGCGTCCCGGAAGTCGCGGCGAACGGTCGAGAGCGGCTCGAAGGAGGCGACGAGTTCGGCCAGGGCCGGTGGCAGGCTCATGGGGAGCAGCCTATCCGAGCGCACGAAAAACGCCGCCCCCTGTTACGGAAAGCGGCGGCTGGTGGTGACCCCAACGGGACTTGAACCCGTGTCTGCGCCTTGAGAGGGCGCTGTCCTGACCGCTAGACGATGGGGCCGTCCGGGGGTGCAGCCCGCCCGGTGGGGCGGTGTCAGGCGCGAGGAAGGAGTTTAGGCGAAGTGCCCGCAGAAGTCAAGATGGGAGCAAATAAGCCCGTCCTCACTCCACCTCCAGCGCGTCCAACTCCAGTTCGTCGCCCTGAAGCAGCGTCGGCGTCGGGGCACCGCAGAGGGGACAGCGCAGGCCGAGCGTGAGGTCGAGGTGGACCGGGCCGTGCTTGGGACATTCGCCCACGCCCGGCACGGGTTCGATGTGCAGCCGCGCCCCCGCTAACGGCGTCCCCGCGCTGCTCGCCGGGAAAGCCGCCTGCAATGCCTCCGGCACCACACTCGACCACTGCCCGACCCGTACGGTGAGGGATGAGGCCCGCGCTGCCCCATGCTCCCGCAGCACCTCGCAGGCCACGTCGATGAGGGCGAGGGCCACCGACATCTCGTGCATCAGCGCCCCGCTTCCGTCCGGTGGAAAGGCTGACGGCTGAGAGCTGACGGCTGACCGCTCAAAACAGGAAATACCGCTGCGCCAGCGGCAACTCGTCCAGCGGCTCGCAGGTCATGATCTCGCCGTTCACCCTCACTTCGTAGGTCTCCGGGTTCACGTCGATCTCGGGCGTCTCGGCGTTCAGCACCATGTCCGCCTTGCCGATGCTCCGTGTATTCCGCACGGCGGCGTAGCGGCGTCCGACGGTCGGGAGGTTGCCCTCCTCCAAGCTGACCGCCGACACGAAATGCAGGCAGGTGGAGGCGAGCGCCCGCCCATGCGCGGCGAACATCGGGCGCGGGTAGACGGGCTGGGGCGTGGGGATGCTCGCGTTCGCGTCCCCCATCTGCGCGGCGACGACGAGGCCGCCCTTGAGGACCATCGCCGGTTTTGCCCCGAAGAAGGCGGGCCGCCACAGCACGAGGTCTGCGAGCTTGCCAGGCTCCACGCTGCCGACCTCGTGGGCGATGCCGTGCGCGACCGCCGGGTTGAGCGTGTACTTGGCGACGAAGCGCCGGGCGCGCAGATTGTCGGCCCGCCCGTCCTCGCCCAGACTGGGGATGTTCAAAGCCCCCCGTTGCGCCTTCATCTTGTGGGCCGTCTGCCACGTGCGCGTGATGACCTCGCCCACCCGGCCCATCGCCTGCGAATCGCTGCTCATCATGGAGAAGACGCCCAGGTCGTGCAGCACGTCCTCGGCGGCGATGGTCTCGGGGCGGATGCGGCTTTCGGCGAAGGCCACGTCCTCGGGAATGCGCGGCGAGAGGTGGTGGCACACCATCAGCATGTCGAGGTGTTCGTGGAGAGTGTTCACCGTGAAGGGCATGGTGGGGTTGGTGGATGACGGCAGCACGTTCGGCAGCCCCGCCACCCGGATGATGTCCGGCGCGTGCCCGCCCCCCGCCCCCTCGGTGTGGAAGGTGTGAATCGTCCGCCCCGCGAAGGCCGCGATGGAATCTTCCACGAAGCCCGATTCGTTCAGCGTGTCCGTGTGGATGGCGACCTGCACGTCGTACTCGTCCG
The DNA here is from genome assembly GCF_036543075.1 of Deinococcus sp. YIM 134068. Taxonomy (NCBI): domain Bacteria; kingdom Thermotogati; phylum Deinococcota; class Deinococci; order Deinococcales; family Deinococcaceae; genus Deinococcus; species Deinococcus lichenicola. The sequence continues at coordinate 181,583 of NZ_JAZHPF010000005.1, read as the reverse complement.
CCACGCCCAGCGCCGCGTCAATCGCACTCGGCGTCGTGCCCCAGTCCTCGTGGAGCTTGAGGCCCAGCGCCCCCGCGCGAATCTGCTCGGCCAGCGGCGGCCTCGTGCTCGCGTTCCCCTTGCCCAGCAGGCCGAAGTTGAGCGGCAGCCCGTCCAGCGCCTCCAGCATCCGGTGGATGTGCCACGCGCCCGGCGTGCAGGTCGTGGCGGAAGTGCCCGCCGTCGGCCCGGTGCCCCCGCCGATCATGGTGGTGACGCCCGACTCCAGCGCCGTCCAACATTGCTGCGGTGCGATGAAGTGGATGTGCGTGTCCACCCCGCCCGCCGTGAGGATGTGCCCCTCGCCCGCCACGATCTCGGTGCTCGCCCCGATGGTGAGGCCCGGCGTCACCCCGTCCTGCGTGCCCGGATTGCCCGCCTTGCCGATGGCGGTGATTCGCCCGTTCTTCACGCCCACGTCGGCCTTCACGACGCCCCAGTGGTCGAGGATGACTGCGTTCGTGATCACGAGGTCGGGCACGCCCTCGTCCCCCCGCGTGGCCGTGCTGCTCTGCCCCAGCCCGTCGCGGATGACCTTGCCGCCGCCGAACTTCACCTCCTCGCCGTAGGTCGTGTGGTCCCTCTCGATCTCAATCAGGAGGTTGGTATCGCCCAGCCGCACCCGGTCGCCCACCGTGGGGCCGTACAGGTCGGCGTACTGACGGCGCGAGACCCTCACCATACGGACCTCACGGCTGACCCTGCGACTCATCGTTCACGAATCCGCGCTCGCGGGCACGGTCCATCGCCGCCTCCCGCACTCCCTCCCCGTCCAGCGGCCCGTCCACCAGCCCGTTCATCCCGAAGACGACGCGCTCCCCGCCCAGCGGCACGAGCGTCACCTCTCGCTCCTCACCCGGCTCGAAGCGCACCGCTGTCCCCGCCGGAATGTCGAGGCGGCAGCCGTAGGCCCCCGCACGGTCGAAGCGCAGCGCCCGGTTGACCTCGAAGAAGTGGAAGTGACTCCCCACCTGGATGGGGCGGTCCGCCGCGTTCACCACCCGCACCGCTCGCGTGGGACGCCCCTCGTTCAGCATGATTTCGCCCTCCTCCACGATGACCTCGCCGGGAATCACGCCGCTCACCGGATGGGGTCGTGGATGGTCACGAGCTTTGTGCCGTCCGGGAAGGTGCCCTCGACCTGAATATCGTGGATCATCTCGGGCACGCCGTCCATCACGTCGCCCCGGCCCAGGATGGTCGCCCCATAACTCATCAGCGCCTCCACCCGCTGCCCGTCGCGGATGCCCTCCAGCACCTCGGCGGTGATGAGGGCCACGGCCTCCGGGTGGTTGAGCTTCAACCCGCGCGCCCGCCTGCGCCGCGCGACCTCGGCGGCGGTGAAGATCAGCAGCTTGTCACGCTCTCGCTCGGTCAGTTGCACGGGGAAAACCTCCTGAGTGGGGATGCTGATCGCCAGCGTAGGGCCGGGGGCGTTCGGGAGGACGGGACTCTCTAAACAAGTCGCGCGGAGGAGGGGGTCGGCGCTCGTCTTGCCTCCTCATCCTCGCGAGATGCCGAGAGAAACAGGGACAAAGCGTGAAAGGGCGTGGGCCTTGAGTTCGGTACAAGAACAGGATGATGCCCGGAGAGCCGCTGAGTCTCCGGGCGTCGCGTCTGGGTTGAGCATGCAGGGAGTTCGAGAAGGAGCTTGCCCTCGCCCAGTCCCCGATCACGTTGACCTGCCCGAAGGGTGCTTACTTCGCAACGACCTCCGCCGCCCCAGTCTCCGCCACCACCCGCGCGAGCAGGGCCACCAGCTCCGGGTCGAACTCCCGGCCCGCGCGGGCGCGCAACTCGGCGAGGGCCTCCTCCGGCTCCCAGGCCACGTCGCAGGGGCGCGGGTGAGTCAGGGCGTCGTAGGTGTCGCACAGGGCGAAGAGGCGGGCCTCCAGGCTGATCCCCGTCCCCGCCTTGCCCGAGGGGTAGCCGCCGCCGCCCCAGTGCTCGAAGCGGTCGGTGAGGACCGACCGGGCCGCCGGGGGCAGGAGGCCGAGGAGGTGGGCTAACCCGTCGCCCTCGCCGGGGCCTTCCAGCCGGGGCAACTCCGCGCCCAGCAGGGTGACTTTGCCGAGGTCGTGCAGGTACGCGCCCCAGCGCAGGGCCTGACGCCGGGCCGGGGGGAGGTCCAGTCGCTCGGCGAGGCGGGTGGCGAGGTGGGCGGCCCGGTCAGTGTGGCCGTGCGACTCGCCGTCCCAGGCCTCCAGCATCTGCCCCAGCGCCCTTAGCGCCGCCTCGCGGGCTGCCTGCGTCTGCTCCTCGGCGACGAGGCGGGCCGTCAGCGGCGCGAGCGTGCCCGACACCATGCTCAGGAGCGCGGCCTCCTCGGAGTCCCAGACGTGGGCCTCCCCGGTGTACATCACGAGCGCGCCGAGTAGCGGTCCGTCCCCCACCCGGACGGGCGTCGCCGCCAGACTGGTCACACCGAGGCCGGGCAGGACCTCTGCCCCCCCAGTGCCGTCGTAGAGGAGGGGTCGGGCGCTCTCCGCCAGGGCACGCAGGAGGGGCGTGTCGGCTCCCAGGCCCTGCGGGGCGCTCAGCCTCGGGGGCACCTCGCCCCACGCCGCGCGCACGCGGTAGCTGCCCTTCCCGTCCCATTCGAGGTAGGCGGCCCCCACCGCCGCCGTGGCCCCGACGAGGTGTTCGAGCGTCGGGCTGATGCCCGCGAGGAGGTCCGGCGCGGCCAGCGCGACGCGGGTGAGCGTCAGCACGGCCTGCGCGGCGGAGGTCCGCGCGTCCGGCCCAGGGGTGAGGTCCGTGATCCGGGGGGTGAAGGGCGCAGTCACCTCACTACAGTAGGCGGGCGGGTCTTACAGCCTTCGGACGGGGTTGCAAGGTCCCATCGGCGGACTTTTCTTAATGAAAGCCGCCTCTCGCGGTGGGGATCAAAGGCGGCCCTCCCCCTCGGGTGTGAACGGGTCAGGCGACCTTCCCACGGAACATCGTGAAACGCTCCTGGCGGCGAAATGCTCCCCGAATCAGCCTCGGGTCTCCCGTTCCCCAGCCGCCCCAACCCCCGCGCTCCTCACACCTTGGCCCTCGCTCAAGGCGTCCCCCGTCCCGCACCCCTTACCCTGCCCCATGCCCTCGCCCATCCTCGACCTCGCGGGCCTCACGTTGGAGGTCAACCACCTGCCCCGTGGCGTCCGCTTCTACTCGCAGGTGCTCGGCCTGACTCTCCTTCACCACGACGAGGAGGGCGGCGTCGCGGAGTTCGAGGTCAACGCCTCGCAGACCCTCACCCTCTGGAAACCGGTCACGCGGCGGGCGAACGACCCCGCCCTCGCCCCCCTGCGCGCACGCGGGGCCTCGCACCTGCACTACGCCTGGCAGGTCCGGCCCGAGGACCTTGAGCGGGGCAAGGCAGTTCTGGATGAACACGGCATAGGCTGGACCGAGATCGACCTCGGCACCCCGGAGCGGCCCGACCCCACCGTGTACTTCTTCGACCCCTTCGGGCACGGGCTGGAACTGCGGGGCACCGACCTCTCGGACGAGCGGCAGCCCCACTTCCCCCCGGCCCCGGTCGCCCGCCCGCCCCACGCCCTGCCCGTGATGGGCCTGCGCGAGGTGGCGCTCGCCTTCGGGGACTACGCGGCGATGAGAGAGCGGCTGCCCCGCGCCTACGGCCTCGCGTTCGCCAAAGAGCAGCCGGACCGTGACTTCGCCCAGTTCACCCTCGGCCCCGCTCCCGAACCCGACGGCAACGGCACTCCCCGGCGCTGGCTGTACGCCTGGGACCCCCAGGTCGGCCTCGCGGACATGTTCGGCGGCGACCATGCCCTCATCCGCCTCTACGCCGACGTGAACGCCGTCCTCGCCCTCGTCCGCGCCGAGGGGCTGCCCTTCGTGGAGACGGGGCGCGGGCTGGCCGTGCGCGACCCCGAGGGGCACGTCTTCGAGTTCGTGCCGCCGCCGGGTGGGGCCGGGTGACGGAGAGAGAAAAAGGCGTGCTGTTCTGCGATTAAGGATGAGTTGGGTTTTTCACAACTGTACGGAAGGGTGCGGACCGCACGGGGGGCGGGCCATACGGTGTGATGGGAGCCTCATGCAAGGGGAGGGGCGACGCCCCAGGCCTCCCAACCTCAAGGAAGTCTCTGCGCCCTTCCCGGCGTGAAGACGCTAGGGTCGCCCCCGCACCCCCACTTCCCACCCCTCACGACAGGAGCCTCACCATGACCCGATCCCGAATGCTGCCCCGCACCACCCTCCTCGCCGCCCTCGCCCTGTCCGCCGCGTCGGTGGCGCAGGCCGACCTCGCCGACATCAAGCAGCGCGGCGAACTGCGCGTCGTGATGAGCGGCGAGTACCCGCCCTTCTCGCAGCCCGCCCCCGACGGCTCGCTGACCGGCTTCGACGTGGACGTGGCCCGCGAGATCGGACGCCGCCTGGGCGTGCGCGTCAGCGTCATCAAGGCGGAGTTCCCCTCGATCATCGCCGGGCTGCAGGCCGGGCAGTTCGATATGGCGGTCGCCTCGCAGAGCAAGACCCCCGAGCGCGAGCGGGCCGTGGACTTCCTGAGCCGCCCCTACTACTACGACGGCTTCCAGCTCTTCGTGCCCGCGACCTCGGCGGCGACCAACCTGAACACCTTGCAGGGCGCGCCCGTGGCCGTTCCCCAGGGCACGGTGTTCGAGAAGTTCCTGCGCGACCGCAAGTATCCCAACGTCGTCACCTACAGCGGCGAGCCGGAGATTTTCCTCGCGCTCGGCACGGGCCGCGCCGGGGGCATGATCACCACGCGGACGGTGGGCAACGTCGCCATCAAGAACGGGCAGAAGCTCAAGGCGGCGGGTCCGGTCCTCCAGCAGGACAACCCCTACATCACCCTGGGCAAGAACCAGCCCCAGCTCAAGGCCGCCGTGGAGCGTGCCCTGAACGCGATGCGGGTGGACGGCACCCTGCGGACCATCAGCCTGAAGTACCTGGGGGCCGACGTGACCACGCCGGGCCGCTGAGCCAAGCTGTTCTCGCCGGGCCGCACGGGGAAGAAGGCCGTGTGGCCCGCGTCTTGTGTCGTGAGGAGGCCCCACCGTGTTCGATGTCTTCACCCCCGATGTCCTGCGTGCCCTGTGGCGCGGCACCCAGATCACCCTCGCGCTGACCCTGCTCGCCAGCGTGTTCGGCCTCGCGCTGGGCTTTCTCGGGGCGCTGGGCCGCATGTCGCGGCTGTGGCCGCTGCGGGCGCTCGCGGGCGTCTATATCGAGACCTTTCGCGGCACGCCCCTGCTCGTGCAGCTCTTCTTCCTCTTCTTCGCCCTGCCGCCGCTTATCCCGCAACTGCGCTTTCCCGCCTTCCAGACGGCAGTGATCGGCCTGAGTCTTTTTGCCGGGGCCTACGCCGCCGAGATCATCCGGGGGAGCCTGAACGCCGTGGACCGGGGCCAGACGGAGGCCGCCCGCGCCCTGGGCCTCAAGCCCCTTCAGGTATTGCGGCTCGTTCTCGTTCCGCAGGCCGCGCGCATCGCCGTGCCCGCGCTCGGCAACCAGTTCATCGGCCTCCTCAAGGATTCCAGCCTGGCGAGCGTGGTCACGGTCAGTGAACTTCTGCTCACCACACGCGGTCTGGTCTCCATCACCTTCCAGCCCTTTCCCCTCTACCTCGCGGTCGGCATCATCTACTTCCTCCTGTCGAACGTGGCCGCCCGCCTCTTCTCCCGGCTGGAACTGCGCCTCAACCGCCCCTACCACCTCGCCGCCCGGCGCTGAGATTCAGTCCCGCAACTCGCTGATCTCCGGCCTGAACCCGACCTCGCGGACGTAGCGCAGGTACTCGGCCTCCGTCAACGCCTCGCGCCGACCACTCAGGGCCACGAAGAACGCCTCCAGCACGTTGGTGGCGAAGTTGCGGCTGCCGATGCGGGGCGTGGTGGTGATGAGGCGGGCGACGCCGCGCTCACGCATCCACACGCGGTCGGCCTCGGTGATCGTCTGGGTGAGGATGGTCTTGCCCGAGAGGTCGCGCGGCGCGTAGCGTTTGGCGTAGTGGGTGTCGCCCGCCACGACATCGGCCCAGGCGTAGAGGCGGGTGCCCTGGCCCTCCACGCTGCTGTTCTGCCGCTCGCCCGTGGGGTAGAACCAGTCCTGCGGCAGCTTCGTGAGGGCGGGCAGGGCCAGCCGCGCCACCCGCCGCAGCGACGAGATGGACCGCAGCGGCAAGTTCACATTCAACCCGAACACGAGGTCGCCGTACACCACGTCCGCCCCGTGCTCCGCCAGCGCCTCCGCCATCCCGAAGCGGTCCACCGCCGAGACCATCAGCACCCGCCGCGTGCGCCAGCCCAGGAGGGGATCGAGTTGCGCGATGGCGTCGCGCTCCAGCGTGTTTTTCAGGCCGCTGCCGTCGAGGACGGGCGTGATCTTGGCGTGCGAGACGAGCTTGCGGACATTGGAGAAGGTGTAGCGCCTCCCGTCCGCGATCACGGAGAGGTCCGCCCCCCCCAGCCCGAAGGCGTCCACCCGCCCGTCGAGTTGCTGGAAGAGCGCCGCCGCCTTCCCCACGTCCCCGTCCGTGCCGAGGCGTTCGAGCACAAACGGCTGACCGAGCAGATTGACCTCCTCGCGGGCGTCCCGCTTGCTTCCCCCCAGCGACACGCTGACCACGTGCTTGAATCCCGCCGGGGCCGGACGCCAGGCGCTCAGAAGATCGGACATGGGGGGCATTGTAGGGGGAGTCGCCAGGTGCCAGTCGCCAGTCGCCAGCCAAAGATGAGAAGAAGCCCCGGCATCTGCTGAGGCCCCTGCTCTTTCTGGTGACTGGTCCCTGGTGACTGGCGACTTACGGGTACAGCCCCCGCAAAGCCCGCGCCTCCAGCACCCGCGTACACGCCACGATGTAGGCCGCCGTCCGCAGGGTGACGCCGTGGCGCTCCTTCACGTCCCACAGGCCCAGGAACGCCTCGCGCATGATGCGGTCGAGCCGGGCGTTGATCTCGTCTTCCGTCCAGAAGAACGACGAGAAGTCCTGCACCCACTCGAAGTACGAGACCGTCACGCCGCCCGCGTTGGCGAGCACGTCGGGCACGACGGTCACGCCGCGTTCCCCCAGGAGGTCGTCGGCGGCGGGGGTGGTCGGGCCGTTGGCACCCTCCACGATGAGCCGGGCCTTGATCCGGCCCGCGTTCTCCTCCGTGATCTGCTTTTCCAGCGCGGCGGGGATCAGAACGTCGCAGTCCACCCCCCAGAACTCCTCGCGCGTCAGCTCCTCGGTGTCCGGCAGGTCGGTGATCTTGCCCGTGCGCGACAGGTGGGCGGCGGCGGTGTACGGGTTGATTCCGCCCTCGCTGTACACCGTGCCCGTCACGTCCTGAATGGCGACGACCTTCGCTCCCGCGTCGTGGAAGATGCGTGCGGCGGCGTTGCCCACGTTGCCGAAGCCCTGCACGGCGATTCGGGCACCCTCCAGCGGCAGCCCCAGCTTGGCGAGGGCCTCCGCTCCTGTCACGAACACGCCGCGCCCGGTGGCGTCGCTACGCCCGAGCGAGCCGCCGAGGGACACGGGTTTGCCCGTCACCACGCCCGTCGCCGTGCGGCCCACGTTCATGGAGTAGGTGTCCATCATCCACGCCATCGTCTGCGGGTTGGTGTTCACGTCGGGCGCGGGGATGTCCTTGTCCGGCCCGATGACCAGCCCGATCTCGGTCGTGTAACGCCGGGTCAGCCGCTCCAGCTCGCCCGTCGAATACTTGCGCGGGTCGATGCGGATGCCGCCCTTGCCCCCGCCGTAGGGCAGGTTGACGGCGGCGTTCTTGATCGTCATCCACGCGGAGAGCGCCATCACCTCACTGAGCGTCACGTCCTGGTGAAAGCGCACGCCCCCCTTCGCCGGGCCGCGCGAGGTGTTGTGCTGGACCCGGTAGCCCTCGAAGTGAGCCACGGTCCCGTCGTCGAGGTGGATGGGCACGTCCACCACGAGAATACGCTTGGGCCGCTTGAGGGTCTCGACCCAGTAGGCGAGCTTGCCGAGGTACGGCGTGACCCGCTCCACCTGCTCCAGATAAATCTCGTAGGGGCCGATGTTGTTGGGATCGAGGTAACTCGGGATGGCGTGCCCGCCGAGCTTCGAGGGTGGGGTGGTTTGGGAGTGGGGGTCCTGGGTGGCGGTCATGGGGTCTCCAGTCAGGGGAAAGGGGTTAGGGGTTAGGCGTTAGGAAGACATAGAGGACGAGGGTTGGCCCTAACCCCTCACCCCTCATCCCTAACCCCTCTCACGGATACACCCCCCGCATCACGCTCGCCTCGTGCAGCCTTCCGAGGGCGAGGGCGTAGGCGGCGGTGCGGAGGTCGGTCACGCCGCGCGTGCGCCCGAAGGCGAGCACGGTGTCCACGGCGGCGTTCACGCGCAGGTCGATGGCTCGCTCGATCTCCTCCTCCGTCCAGAAGAAGTTCGAGGCGTCCTGCACCCATTCGAGGTAGTTCACGACGACCCCGCCGATGGAGGCGACGAGATCGGGGAGGATCGTCACGCCCTGCGCCTTGAGAAAGCGCTCAGCCTCGGGCAGCACGGCGCGGTTGGTCGCCTCCACCACGTAGCGGGCGCGGACGGCGTGGGCGTTGCCCGCGTTCACGGCCCCGTAGTCGTAGGCGAGCATCAGCACGTCCACGTCGAGTTCCACGACCTCCCCGGCGGAGATGTCGGTGGCGAAGCCCTGAACGGTGCCGCGCTCCTCCCGCCAGCGCGAGAGGGCCGCGAGGTCCAGCCCGCCGCTGGCGAAGGTGCCGCCCTGCTGGTCCGAGACGGCGACCACGAGCGCCCCCTGTTCGGCGAGGGTCTGCGCGGCCCGGCGGCCCACGTCCCCGAAGCCGTACACGGCGACCCGCGCCCGGTGCAGGCTCTCGCCCCGGCCCTCCAGAATGCGGGCGGTGACGAGGGCGGCGCTGCGGCCCCGCGCGTCCTTGCTGCCGTAGCTGCCGCCCAACGCGAGCGGTTTGCCCACCACGACGCCGCTGGAGGTCGTGCCCGTGTTCTCGCCGTAGGTGTCGAGCATCCACGCCATCGCCTGCGGGTCGCTGCCCACGTCCGGCGCGAGGATGTCCTCGGTCGGGCCGATCAGTTCCACGAGTTCGGAGGTGTAACGCCGGACCAGGCCCTCGCGCTCGTGGGCGCTCAGCAGCGTGGGGTCCACGTCCACCCCGCCCTTCGCGCCGCCCAGCGGCAGGTCGGCCACCGCCGCCTTGAGGGTCATGATTGCGGCCAGCACCTCGCACTCGTGGGCGCTGACGCCCGCCTTGAAGCGCACGCCGCCCATGCTCGGGCCACGGGCGGTCGAGTGAACGGCGCGGTAGCCCTTGAAGACGCGCACCGACCCGTCGTCCATCCGCACGGGCAGGTTCACCATGAGGGTCCGCTTGGGATACTTGATATAGGCGAGCGACTGGTCCGTCACCTCGCTGTACGGCAATGCCTCCTGAAGCTGTTCCATCAGGCCCTGCCAGTTGAGTCCAGATGCCCTCATCACGCTCTCCTCTGTAGTGATCTAGCCCTCAGAGGATACACGCATAGACAGGACCTCGCTGGGGAGGCGTGGATGTGTCAATGGGGGAGGGGGGAAACGTCCCTCTCACTTCTCAGGTGCAAAGAGGATGCGGACCACGCAGGACAGACGACAGGAAGACGCGCCAAGATGTCCGGTTCGTCAGGACGCCTCAGCGGGCGCGTTCGGTCTCGTGGCGGGCGAGGGCGGTCAGGGCGTCGCGGGCCTCGGAGGGGGGGAGGGGATGAAGGGCAGAGGCAGCGAGGCCCGTGCGGCGGCGAATCTCCTCCTGCGTGTGCGTGAAGGCCCCCTCCCTTGTGGCAAGGGCGCGGACGCGGGCCACATCGCCTGGCTCGGCGGCGCGGCGGCCCAGGATGTCGCGGACCTCTGAGGCGTGGGGGCCATTCAGGAGGCACAGGACGGGGAAGGTCGCCTTGCCCTCGCGCAGGTCGCCGCCGACGGGTTTGCCCAGCGCCTCCTCGTCGCCCGCGAGGTCGAGGAGGTCGTCGCGCATCTGAAAGGCCAGCCCGTACTCCCGCCCGAAGGTGGCGAGGGCCGCGCGGTGGGCCTCCGGAGCGCCCAGCAGCAGCGCGGGCGAGGACGCGGCGAGTTCCACGAGCGCCGCCGTCTTGCCGTGGATCACGTCGAGGTAGTTCGCGAGCGTGTAATCGGCGTAGGCGGCGACCTGAAATTGCAGCACCTCGCCCTCACACACGAGGCTGGCCGTCTCCCCGAAGGCGCGGATCAGGGCCGCCCCGCCCGGCAACCCCGCGAGCAGCACGAGCAGCCGCGAGAGCATGAAGTCGCCGCTCATCACGCTGACGACGTTGCCGAATCTTCGGAAGGCCGCCTGCTGACCGCGCCGGGTGTCGGCGTCGTCGATCAGGTCGTCGTGCAGGAGCGAGGCCGAGTGCAGCAGCTCCACGCACGCGGCGAGGTCGGTCACGTCCCGCCAGGCCGCGTGCTCGCCGTCCACGCCGAGGGCCTGCGCGGCGAGGTACGTCACGGTGGGCCGCGCCCGCTTGCCGCCCGCCATCACGAGGTCCTCGCCGATCAGCTCGATGAACTCCACACGCGAGCGCAGCACCTCGCGCAGCCGCGCCTCGAAAGCCGCGCCCGGCAGGATCAGCGACGCCACACCCGTCATGCAGGCAGTATAGGAAACCCCCGGTGGGCCGAACGTACCGGGTCTTGCCCACCCGCCGCTGGGTGAAGGCGGGTGTATGCGGCTCTCACGCGGGTGGGAAGGAGCTGGAGAAGGGCGGAGGCTCAACCTCTCCCTTGTGGTTTGGAATCTCTGCCAGCCGGAGAAGAGCCGGGCGAATCGTAGATTTAGTCTCTGGGGACGCCTAATGTAAATTGCAGATCGAGCAGTCGACACGTTTTCGTCGTCTGACAAGAGGACGAGCGGTGCTCGTCACCCCTCTCCCCAGCCCCCTGCTTCGCGGCTCTCCGAGTCACCCGTAAGGGGAGAGAGGAGAGAAAGCACGTCTCATACGCTGCCTTTCTCTTGCACATCAGGCGTTCAAGGGGGAGGCGCTAAAGGAGCGGGAGCTGTGGCGTTTTTCTTCCTCTGGCTGGTGGGAGACTTGAAAGGCGGCTTGCAGAGGGTCGGGGGGGGCAAGAAGAACTCCCCACGGGTCCCCGTGGTCAGCTCTTGAGAGCTTGCTGTCCTCCCCATCTTGCGCGTTCCTTTGTCCCTCGCCGCCATGCGAGGCCCCGTGCTAAAAATGAGGGGATGGAAAGCGTCGTTGCCCTCTTCCGCGAGCCGCAGCAGGCCCAGGGTGCGCTGGCCGCCCTTCAGGCACGCGGCTTCGACCGTGACCGACTTGGATTCGCCCTCATCGACGCCGTGGCCGAGGACACCATCGCCCAGGCGACCGGTATCAGCCCCGAGGCGGGCGCGCCGGGCGGCTCCGCGAGCGTCATTCGCGGCACGCTGCTGGGTGCCCTCGTGAGCCTCGTGCTCACCTTGCCCATCTGGGGCCTGCTCGCCCTGATTCCCGAGACGCGGGTGTATGCGGAGGGCGGGCTGCTCGTCGTGATCTACGGCTTGATCGGCGGCGCGGGCCTCGGGGGCATTTTCGGGGCGCTGACGGGCAGCGACCACGGCGACTACGTGAAGCTGCTGCGCCGCATGGGCGTGCCCGCCCCGCAGGCCGAGCGGTTTTACAACGGTCTCAAGTCCGGCCACATCCTCGTGATCGCCCGCGATCCCGACGGCGTGAAGACCAACGAGGCGCTGAACGTCATGCGGAGGCACGGTGCCGTCCGCCTGGAGGACGTGGAGGGCGGCGGTCGTCTCCAGAGCGAGCGCGAGGGGCAGGACGGGCACTGAGGTTCTGGGTTGCGGGAGGAAGGTGGGCGGCGGGGGAGACCTCAGCCGCCCTTCTTCTGTGTGGTGTCCATCCCTTCCGGCCAGACGAGCGCCGCGTCCGTCGTCTCCGGCCACTCGGCGGGAAGGGAAACGCACCAGCCCTCGCCCGCCACTTCGCGCACGGGAACGACTCCGACGCCGCTGCCACAAATCCATACCCGCGCGACCTCGCGCAGTTCCTCCGCCCGCACCGGCCTTTCCTCGTAGGACTGTCCATGTAGGAAGGCGGTGCGCGTCACGCCCGGTAGGCCGCCCGCCGGCACGACCAGCCGCCCGCCGAGTTCGAGGAGGGGCGAAGTTCGCCCACCGTCCACCACGTGTCCCGCGTGGTCCGTCAGCCACCCCTCGAAGGCACCCGCCGCCGCGTCCCGTCCGGCCAACAGGTAGGGCAGGTAATTCCCGGTCTTGTGTCCGGCGAGGTCGGGGTGGACTCTTCGGAGGGTAAGCACAACTCGCACGCCCCCCACCGGACGCGGGCCGGGATCGAGCGGGCGCTGGCTCCAGAACGTCCCGTCCGGCGTGACGGTCAGGCGCAGCAGGCCCCAGGGGAGGGGGGCGAGACGGGGGAACTCTGCCTCCGGCGCGGGCAGCCCCAGAAACGCGCAGGTGTTCGCCAATCGCGCCAGATGTGCCGCCCAGAGCAAAGGTTGCCCGTGGTGCGTGCGGACCGTCGTGAAGGCCGTCGCCCCATGCAGCCACGCGCCCGCGTCCACAGCGGGGGGGAGGGGCCTCATGTCCTGACCCGGACCCGCGCGCTCAGCCGCAGCCAGTTGCCGAGGAGCGTGCGCCCGGCGGGGCTGAGGACGCTCTCGGGGTGGAACTGCACGCCCCACGCGAGTCGCCCCGGCACCTCCAGCGCCATGACCTCGCCGCCCGCGCTGTGGGCCGTCACATACTCCTCCGGCAGCCCGCGCACGACGAGCGAGTGGTAGCGCCCGAACGCGGCCCCGTCCGGCACACCCGCGAACAAGCCCTGTCCGCCGTGTCGCACCGCCTCCGGGCGACCGTGGACGGGTTCGGCCCGCTCCACCCGGCCCCCCAGCACCTGCCCGAGCGCCTGATGACCCAGGCACACGCCGAGCAGCGGCACGCCCCCCGTCAGGCAGGCCCGCGTCAGCTCCAGCGTGCAGCCGCTCGTGTCCGGCGTCCCCGGTCCCGGCCCGACGAGCACGGCGTCCGGCTGAGACGCGAGCAGCATTTCTACCGTCTCGAGGGGCGAGCGCACGTCCACCCGCGCCCCCAGCGCGAGCAGGTCGTGGGCGAGGTTCATGGTGAAGGAGTCGTGGTTGTCGAGGAGCAGCACCCGCAGCCCCGGCGCGGGCGAGGCGGGCGGCGGCGACCACTCGCGACCGGGGACGGGCGGGGCGGGCGGCTGTGCAGCCCTTCCCGGCACCCCCGCGAGCACGTTCAGGAGCGCCTGCGCCTTGTGCACCGTCTCCCGCGCCTCCCGCGCCGGGTCCGCATCGATGACGGTGCCGCCGCCCGCGCGGACGGTGACGGTCCAGGGAGAGCTTCCAGTCGCCAGCCGCCAGCCGCCAGCCGGGGAAGCGTCGGCGTCAGCCTGTGTCCCTTGCTGGTCGCTGGCCGCTGGAAGCTGGCCGCTAAACTCCGCCGTCCGAATCAAGATATTCACGTCCACCCGTCCCCCGCTCACGATCCCGACGCCGCCCGTGTACCAGCCGCGCGGGCGGGGTTCGAGGTCGCGGATGACCCGCATGACCCGTTCCTTCGGAGCACCCGTGATCGTGCCGCCGGGAAAGGTGGCCGCCAGCACCTCGCGCACGGTCAGGCCCGCCCTGGCCCCGCCCGTCACCTCCGAGACGAGGTGCATGACGTGGCTGTAGCGTTCCACCAATCCGAGGTCCGGCACCCGCACCGTGCCCGCCGCCGAGACGCGCCCCAGGTCGTGCCGCACGAGGTCCACGAGCATGGTGTGTTCGGCGACCTCCTTCGGGCTGGCGCGCAACTCGGCCTCCAGCGCCGCGTCCTCCTCCGGCGTGTCGCCGCGCCGCCGGGTGCCTGCGATGGGCCGGGCCGACACCTGATCTCCCGCCCACAGCACCAGCCGCTCCGGGCTGCACGACACGACGACCTCCGCGCCCATGTCCGCGAAGGCCATGAAGGGACTGGGATTGACCTCCCGCAGCCGCAAGTACGCCGCGAGGGGATCGCCCGCCGCCGTCGCCCGCATCCCGCGCGAGAGATTGACCTGATAGACCTCGCCCGCGCGAATCAGCTCCTGCACCGCGCGCACGCCCGCCGGGTAGTCCACGTCGTCCGCGCCGAAGGGGCCGACCTCCAGCGTCGGGAGGGGGGCGGGGTCCAGCGCGAGCACCGCCGCCCAGTCCGCGTGCCCCACCTCGCCGACGACCTCCAGCGTGCCCGCCCCCCGGTCCCACACCAGCCCGCTGGGATACAGGCCCCACCAGCCCGGCTCGCCCTCCGGCTCATGCGTCACCAGCCCGAACGCCCGCGCCGCCTCGTACTTCAGGCCGCCCAGCCACGCGGGGAAGAGGCCGTCCCCGGCGGGCCGCTCCGGCACCTCGGACTGCACCCGCACCGGCCACGCGCTCAGGAACGAGAGGCGACCGTGGGGCACCACCGGGCCGAGCGATTCGAGGAGGACCACCCCCGGCGCATTTGCCGCCCGCAGCCGCAGCAGCACGTCCGCCGGGGAGAGGCCAGGAGCGAGAGGGACGGTCACGGGGCGGATTGTAGGGGAGGGAGGCGTGGTTAGAGCGTGGGCAGGAGCGGAAGGAGCAGTGTGTTGAACGCGCCAGGCTGCTCCAGGCTGGGGAGGTGGGCGGTGCCCTCCAGCACGAGGGACCGTGTGCCGGGCAGCACCTCGCCAAGACTCGCGCACCGTTCCTGAAGGTGTGGGAAGTCGAGGTCGCCGCAGATCGCCCATGCCGGGACGGTAATCTTCCCCAGACGCGGCCAGGCGGGGGGTGCGGGTTCCTCCTGCCCCACCTCCGCCCCCCGTAGGGCGATGCCGTTCATGTCGAGGAACAGCTCGCGCACCTCGCCGGACACGCGGCCCTCCTCACCCAGCACGCCGTCCAGCCACACCCGCGCCTCCATCCGGTTGAGGCGGTCGAGGTCGCCGGACGCCTCGGCGGCCTCCAGTTCCTCCAGCAGCGCCTCCACGGGCGCGGGGAAGGTCTCCGTCGCGGGCACTCCACCGATGGAGGGGGCGACGAGGACCAGCCCCTCCACGCGGTCCGAATGGGCCAGGGTGAAGTCGAGCGCGATCTTCCCGCCCTGCGAGCAGCCCACCAGGGTCGCCCGGTCCGCCCCAGCCGCGTCCAGCACCGCGAGCAGGTCCCGGACGTGCGAATAGTCCTCGTCCACGGGCCGCGTCTCCCCGAAGCCCCGGCGGTCGTAGGTCACGACCTGGCACCGCTCGGCCAGGGCCGACGCCTGCGCCCGCCACATCCGGCGGTCCGCGACGCCCGCGTGGAGAAAAACGACCGTCCGCCCCCGGCCTGTAACCTCACCCTTCAGATGTGCCTGACCGCTCCGAGCCTCCAGCGCCGTCATCTCTGCTCCCTCCTTGTCCCGATGTTCAGAGGATAAACGTGGGGGAAGTGCCCCCGTCCCGACCTTCACCAAATGCCAGCAATTCCCTACTCTTCGTCCGGGTTTGGGGGGTAGAATGTCCCCATGTGGGTCTCGACCAAAGCACAGTACGGCCTGCGCGCCCTGATCGAGATCGGGCGGCGTGGGGGAGAAGCCGTGCCGCTCAAGGACGTGTCCGAGCGCCAGGGCATCAGCCAGCACTACCTGGAGCAGATCGCCAGCAACCTGCGCCGGGCGGGCTTCATCAAGAGCGTGCGCGGTGCCCACGGTGGCTACCGCCTCGCCCGCCCCGCCGCCGCCATCAACGCCTACGACGTGGTGACGGCGATGGAGGGCAGCATCGCCCCCGTGTCCTGCGTGGAAGAAGACCACGTGTGCAGTAGCCAGAGCGTGTGCGGCACGGTGGACCTGTGGCACCGGGTGGACGCCGCCCTGCGCGACGTGCTGGGGGCCACCACCCTCGCCGACCTGATCGCCGACAGCGAGCGGCAGGAACACGCGCGGCTGGTGCAGTTGGAGCCGAGCTTCGTGGCACCGCGTCTTTGAGGGCCACACGTTCACTTCCCATCCCGCCCCACGGCGGGAGTTTTTTTGGAGCGGTCAGCTTTCAGCCATCAGCCGTCAGCAAAAGCTCTTCAAGGCTGACGGCTGAAAGCTGACCGCTGACGGCTTCCTTCCCCTCCACCCCCGTATCCTGAAGGGCGATGTACCGCCGAGTCCTCAAGCCCGCCCTCTTCCGCCTCGACGCGGAGGACGCCCACCACCTGACCCTGCGTGCCCTCGGCGCGGCGTCGCGGGTGCCCGCGTGGCCCGGTGCCGCCCGCCGCATCCTGGTGCCCGCCGACCCCCGGCTGACGCAGACGCTGTGGGGCCGCGCCTTCGCCTCCCCGGTGGGCCTCGCGGCGGGACTGGACAAGAACGGGGAGGCCGTGCCCGCCTTCGCGGCGCTGGGCTTCGGCTTCCTGGAGGTCGGGACGGTGACGCCCCTGGGGCAACCCGGCAACGACCGCCCGCGCCTCTTCCGCCTGCCCGACGACGGGGCGCTCATCAACCGCATGGGCTTCAACAATGGCGGCGCAGAGGCCCTGCGTGCCCGCCTCGCCGCGCTGCCCACGAGGACCGCGCCCGTCTGGGTGAACATCGGCAAGAACAAGGCGACGCCGAACGAGGCGGCGGTGGAGGATTACCGCGCCTGCGTCCGCACTCTGTACGAGGTCGCTGACGGTTTCGTGGTCAACGTCAGTTCCCCGAACACGCCGGGCCTGCGGGCACTTCAGGCGGCGGGCGACCTCGCCGACCTCGTGCGTGACGTAGGAGAAGAAGTGGAAGCAGGGCGCGTCCGCACCGCCCGCCGCGCTCCGCCCGTCCTCGTCAAGCTCGCCCCCGACCTGCATCCCGCCGACTTCGAGGCGAGCGTGGGCGCGGTGCTGGAGGCCGGGGCGGACGGCCTGATCGTCAGCAACACCACGCTGGGCCGCGCCGGTCTCACCCACCCCCACCGGGAACAGGCGGGTGGGCTGAGCGGGCGACCCCTCACCGAGCGGAGCACGGCCCTCGTCCGCGACGCCTACCGCCTCACTCGCGGGCGGGTGCCTATCGTCGGCGTCGGTGGCATCTTCACCCCCGAGGACGCCTACGCCAAGATTCGCGCCGGGGCGAGTCTCATCGAGGTCTACACGGCGCTGATCTACGAGGGGCCGCGCCTGCCCATGCGGCTCAACCGTGGACTGGCGGCCCTGCTGGAGCGCGACGGGCTGCGGAATGTGGCAGAGGCGGTGGGGGTGGAGGCGTAGGGCAAAGGTGGGAGGGCAGTTTGCTGTTGCGATGAGCTTGAACGTCATCCGCCGGTTCCCCTTCGCCCAGCCCGTTCACCCCCACCCGGCCTCCCCCCTCAAGGGGAAGGAGCTAAAAGAGCGAGAGCTTGAGGGTTGTTTCCCCTCCCTCCTTGTGGGGGACTCGAAGAGCTGCTTGCAGAGGGCCAGGGAGGGGGTGACAAGCACCGCTCGTCCTCCTGCCAGACGATAAAAACGCTTCGCCTGTCTCACAAGCGAAGAGGGACAGCCCCATCAGCCCGCCCCTCCTCACTCATCCCCCAACCCTCATCACCCCGTCTTCGCCAGCCGTCCCCGCAGCAGCCCCGGCCCATGCTCGGCGGCAGCCCGCACGAGGATGCCCATCTTGTGTGGGTTGGCCTCCAGGTCGATGCGGACGCCGAGTTCGGAGGCGCTCTCGCTGCACGCGGGGCCGATGCTGGCGACGACCATGCTGCCCAGGGCGGCGCGCACCTCGTCTTCCAGGCGCAACCTCCCGGCGAACTTCAGGAAGTGCAGGAGCTGGGTGCCGCTGGAGAGCAGCAGGAAGTCCTGCCCCCCCAGCGCCGTGTCGCGGACGGCCTGTGAGAGCGGCCCCGTGTCGTGCGGGAAGGCGCAGCGGTAGACCGGGATGCTCGTCACGCGCAGGCCCGCGCCGGTCAGCGTACGGAGCATCGCCGGGGGCGTCGGGTCGCCGTGTTCGAGGACGACGGCGTGCTGGCCCGGCTCCAGGGTCTCCAGCAGGTGGGCCTGAACCTCGTGCCAGGTGTGCGGGCGCGGCACGGTGGTCCCGCCCAGGCCGAAGGTCTTGAGCGCCTGCGTCGGCTTGTTGCCCCGTGCGACGAGGGGCACGTCCTTGAGGGTCTCCAGGTGCCGGGGGTCCCGCGCCGCGAGGTCGCGCAGGAACATCTTCGTCCCCACGCCCGTCATGCAGGCGACCGCGTGGATGTCGCGTGCGGCGAGGGCCGTCTCGAAGCGGGTCAGGTGCGCGCCCAGGTCGAGCTTCTGCTCGCGCATGCTCGGCGCGACCGTCACCTCCCCGTTGTACTTCTGAATCAGGGTCGCCATCTCGTCGGCGCGCCGGGACTCCAGGCTCAGGACCTTCAGCCCGCCGAACCAATCCACACGTCACCGCCTTCCACACGCGCCGGGTAGGTCGGGACGCTCACCGCCGGGTCGTCCAGGCTCACGCCCGTTTCCAGGTCGAAGGCGTGCTTGAGCAGTGGCGAGGCGACCTTCAGCGTGTCGCCCTTGCTGCCGGTCAGCCCGCGCGAGAGCACGTTCGCGCCCGTGAAGGGGTCGCGGTTCCCCAGCGCGAAGACGCGCCCGGCCACGTGGAACACGGCGATCTGCTCGCCGCCTACCAGCGCACATACGCCGGTCCCCGGCAGGATGTCGGGGAGGGCACACACGCGCGTCCAGGTCGATTCGGAGGAAGGGGGAGTTACGGTCAGGGTCATGGGTGCTCCTTCGGACTCGTAGAGCTGCTTGCAGAGAGGCTGGTCGCGTGTGGCCTGTGGCTTGTGGAGAGAACCTTTCCTACAGGCCACGCGCCACAAGCCACACGCCGTCTTCTCAATCGTCCCCGCCCGCCATCGGCAGCGGAGTCAATTCATGCTCGCTGTGCTCATGGGGAAAGGCCGGGCGAATCTGGCCGCGCTCGTCCACCCACTGGATCGCGTTGTCGCGGGCGTCGGAGTTGATGAAGGTGCGGAAGCGCGCGAGGCCCGCCGGGTCGGCGAGCGCGGCGGCCCACTCGTCGAAGTAGGTGTCCACGTGCCCCGCCATCGCCGCGTCGAGGTCGGCGCAGATGCCCAGCGAGTCGTCCATGATGACGGCCCGGAGGTAGTCCAGCCCGCCCTCCAGGTTCTCCAGCCAGGTGCTCGTCCGCTGGAGGCGGTCGGCGGTCCGCACGTAGAACATCAGGAAGCGGTCGAGGGTGCGGATCAGCGTCTCCTCGTCCAGATCGGAGGCGAGCAGGACCGCGTGCCTGGGCGTCACGCCGCCGTTGCCGCCGATGTAGAGATTCCAGCCCTTCTCGGTGGCGATGATGCCGAAATCTTTGCCGCGTGCCTCGGCGCATTCGCGGGTGCAGCCGGAGACGCCCGACTTGAGCTTGTGCGGGGAGCGCAGGCCCCGGTAACGCAGTTCGAGCTTGACGGCCAGGCTGGTGGAGTCCTGCACCCCGTAGCGGCACCACGTCGAGCCGACGCAGCTCTTCACCGTCCGCAGGCTCTTGCCGTAGGCGTGCCCGCTCTCGAAGCCCGCCGCGATGAGTTCGCCCCAGATCGCGGGGAGGTCGTCGCGCTGTGCGCCGAGGAGGTCGATGCGCTGCCCGCCCGTGATCTTGCAGTACAGGCCGTACTTCTTGGCGACCGCCCCCAGCGCGATGAGCCTGTCGGGTGTGATCTCGCCGCCCGCCACGCGCGGCATCACCGAGTAGGTGCCGTTCTTCTGGATGTTCGCCAGGAAGGCGTCGTTCGTGTCCTGAAGCTGCGCGTGTTCCGTCTTGAGCACATACTCGTTGTGCAGGCTCGCCAGGATGCTCGCCACGGCGGGCTTGCAGGTCTCGCAGCCCAGGCCCGTGCCGTGCGCCGCCAGCACCTCGTCCCAGGTGCGGTAGCCCCTGACCTTGATGATGTTGAACAGTTCCTGCCGTGAGTGCGGGAAATGCTCGCAGATGTGGTTGACGACCGTTTCCCCCAGCCGCCGCAACTCAAGCTGGAGAAGGCTGTGCATGCTCGGCACGCAGCCGCCGCAGCCCGTCCCCGCCCCGGTGCATTTCTTCAGGCCCGCCACGTCGCGGCAGCCGCCCTCGATGGCCTCCACCAGCGTGTTCGTGCGGACGTTCTCGCACGAGCAGACGAGGGCGTTCGCGCTGACGGGCAGGGCTGCACCACCGGGCAGGGGCGGCACGATCAAGGTCTCGGGCGGGACCGTGAGCGGCGTCCCCGACATGGCGAGGTCGAGCAGGTCGCCGTAGCGGGCGGTATCGCCCACGAGCAGGCCACCCAGCACCCGCGTTCCATCCGGGCTGAGGACGAGCCTGGAGTACGTGCCGCGCACGTTGTCGCTCAGGCTCACCGAGCGCGAGCCTTGCGTCTGCCCCTTCGCGTCCCCGAACGAGCCGACCTCCACGCCGAGGAGCTTGAGCTTGGTGCTGAGGTCCGCGCCGATGAATTTGGCGTCGCCGGACTCGCTCAATCCCAGGTCGGACAACAGGTTCGCCGCCGCCACCTTCGCCATCGCGTAGCCGGGGGCGACGAGGCCGTAGACCCGCCCGTTGTGGAGGGCGCACTCCCCGACCGCGTACACAGCGGGATCGCTCGTCACGCAGCGGTCGTCAACCTGAATGCCGCCGCGCTCCCCGACCGTGACACCACACGCGCGGGCGAGGTCGTCACGCGGTCGGATGCCCGCCGAGAAGACCACCAGATCGGTCTCCAGCCGCGAGCCGTCCGCGAAGGCAAGAGCAGTGACGCGCCCCGTCTCGTCCGTACTCACCTCGCTCGTCGCCTTCGAGGTGTGGACGCCGATGCCCATGTCCTCGATGATCCGTTTCAGCAGCGCCCCGCCCTCCACGTCGAGCTGAGCGGGCATCAGGTGGGGGGCGAACTCGACCACGTGCGTCTTCAGCCCCAGCTTGCGGAGTGCCCCGGCGGCCTCCAGCCCGAGCAGCCCGCCGCCGATCACGACACCAGTTTTTGCTCCCTGAGCGGCGGTACGGATCGCGTCCAAATCGTCCAGCGTGCGGTACACGAAGCAGCCCGTCGCGTCCTTGCCAGGAATGGGCGGCACGAAGGGGAAGGAGCCGGTGGCGAACACGAGGGCGTCGTAGGCGAGGGTCTGCTCCCCGGCCTTGCCCGTCACGGTGACGGTGCGCGAGTCGCGGTCCACGTTGCTGGCGCGGCCCCACGCAATGTTCACGCCCTGTCCCCCATACCCGGCCTCGGTGGCGAGGGAGAGATCGGGGCGGTCGTCGTCGAAGTGGGCGCTCAGGCGAACGCGGTCGTAGGCGAGGCGCGTCTCCTCGCTGACCACGGTGATCTTCAGAACGTCGGCATCGGCCCCGGCGCGCAGGAGGTCCACGAGGCGGTGGCCGACCATGCCGTTCCCGACGACGACGACGTGAGGGAGATGGGTCTGGGGGGTGGGTTGGCTCATCGGTTCCTCCGGGCGGGCGGAGAACTCACCCGCCTCAACGCCCCCATTGGGCGGGAAGGCGTGCATATTGTCAACACCGAATACGTTAGTTGACCATATATGGCCCAAAGTCACCCAGACGGTATCACTTCCACTCGCAATTTGTCTAAAATTTCTGGTACGTCTCGCAAATTTGGCCTTGACGAGCCTTTCCCCTGCTGCCAACGTGCCCCTATGTCAACGGCCCCCCCCGCTCCCCGCGACCCGGCCACGCGCGTGGTGCGGACGACCTGCCCGTACTGCGCGGTGCAGTGCAACTTCGACCTTCACCTCGAGAACAACCTGCCCGTCAAGATGGCCCCGACGAAGGAGTGCCCGGTCGCTCACGGCACCGTCTGCAAGAAGGGCCTGGCCGCCCTGAACGATGTGCGCCACCCCGAACGGCTGACCACGCCCCTGCTTCGCAAGAACGGCGAACTCGTGCCCGTGGGCTGGCCCGAGGCGCTGGCGTACGTGGCCGATGCCCTGAATCCCCTCCTCGCCACCCGGCCCGATGCGGTGGGCGTCTTCGGCAGTGGCAGCCTCACGAACGAGAAGACCTACCTCCTCGGCAAGTTCGCGCGGCTCGCGCTGCGAACGGCGAACATCGACTACAACGGGCGCTACTGCATGGCCTCGGCGGCGACGGCCCTCAACCGCACGGTGGGCTACGACCGGGGGCTGGGCTTTCCGCTGGGGGACATGGCGACGAGCGACCTGATCCTGCTGGTCGGCGCGAACATCGCCGAGACGCTGCCGCCGATCATGCAGTACCTCAAGGGGGCGCGGGACCGGGGCGCGGCGGTGTACTCCATCGACCCACGCGCGACCTCGACCGCGAAGGTGGCCGGGCGTCACCTCGCCGTCCGCCCCGGCTCGGACGGGGTGCTGGCGCTGGGCCTGCTCCACCTCATGAAGGAGTGGGGCCGCATCCGCCCGACCGCCCCCGCCCACGGCATGACCGAGGTGCTGTGGCAGGCCGACGACTACCCGCCCGCCCGCGTCGCGCACGAGTGCGGGATCACGGAAGAAGAGGTATTGACGCTCGCCCGCCTGTACGCCGACGCCCAGAAACCCCTGATCCTGACCGGGCGCGGCCCCGAGCAGCACGCGCACGGCACGGACACCGTCCACGCCTACCTCAACCTCGCCTTCCTGACCGGGCACTTCGGCAAGCCGGGGGGCGGCTACGGCACGCTGACCGGGCAGGGCAACGGCCAGGGCGGGCGCGAACACGGGCAGAAGGCCGACCAGCTCCCCGGTGCCCGCAGCCTGCGGAACCCCAAACACCGCGCCGAGATGGCCGCCCTGTGGGACTGTGAGCCGGAGGACCTGCCCCAGCCCGGCGTGAGCGCGCAGGAACTTCTGAACGCCTGCGGGCAGCCGGACGGGATCGAGGCCCTGATCGTCCTCGGCTCCAACCCGGTCGTCAGCGCGGCGGGGGCGGGGCAGGTGCGCGAGCGGCTGGAGGCGTTGCGCCACCTCATCGTCATCGACTTCCTGCCCAGCGAGACGGCGCAACTCGCCACGCTGGTCCTGCCCGGTGCCATGTGGTGCGAGGAGGAGGGGACGACGACCAACCTGGAGGGCCGCGTCCAGCGCCGCCGAAAGGCGATCACAGCCCCCGGCGCGGCGCGGGAGGACTGGCGCATCCTGTGTGACCTCGCAGAAGCCGTCGGGCGGCCCCACGGCTTCACCTACGCGACCTTCCGGGAGCTTCAGGACGAGTTCTTCCGGGCGACGCGGGGCGGCGTGGCCGACTACAGCGGCCTGAGCGCCGAGCGGCTGGACCGCGCGACCGCCCAGTGGCCCATTCCCAGCGCCGACGGCCCCGACACCCCCCATGCCTACGCCCCGACGTACCCGACGCCCGACGGCCTCGCGCGGCTGCACACGCCGAGCTTCCCGCCGCCGCCCGCGCCCCGGCAGCTTCTCCTCACGACCGGGCGGCTGGGCAACCAGTACCAGAGCGGCACCCAGACCCGCCGCAACCCGGCCCTGCGCGCCACGCTGGAACTTCAGGTCCACCCCGAGACCGCCCGTGAGCGCGGCCTTCAGGCCGGGGACACCGCCCGCCTCACCACCCGCCACGGCACCCTCGACCTGCCCGTGGCCCTCAACCCCGGCCTGCGCCCCGACACCCTCTTCGTGCCCTTCCACTGGGCGGAGAGTGCCAACCTCCTCACCAGCCCCGACAGCCTCGATCCGTATTCCCGGATGCCCGCCTTCAAGGCGACGCCCGTGAGTCTCTCGCCCGTGCCCGTCGCCGTTCCCGAACCTCGTTCCACCCGAACCGCCCCGCTGGAGGGGGGAGTGCCCGTCTGACCGATTCCCCTCCTCCTGTCTGTCCTCATCACTCAACCCTCATCACCCATCCCTTCCGAGGTTCCCCCATGACCCACCCCGCCAACCTCCCGCTCTCCGCGCCCGCCCTCTCCGCCGACGCCCGGCGCGTCGTGACGTGGAGCACCCTCGGCTTCACGCTGATGTTCGCCGTGTGGGTGATGTTCTCCATCGTGGGGCTGCCCATCCGCAAGGAACTCGGCCTGACGGACGCGCAGTTCACGCTGCTGACGGCCATCCCCGTGCTGACGGGTTCGCTGCTGCGGCTCCCGGCGGGACTGCTCGCCGACCGCCTCGGCGGCAAGAAGATGTTCCTGGCCGTGACGCTCGTCACCGCCGTGTTCTCGCTGGCGCTGGCGTTCGCCTCCGGCTACAACGTCCTGCTGGCCCTGGCGCTCGGGGTGGGGCTGGCGGGCGTGAGCTTCGCGGTGGGGAACGCGTGGATCGCCCAGTGGGTGCCCGCCTCCCGGCAGGGCCTCGCGCTGGGGACCTTCGGGGCGGGGAACGCGGGGGCGAGCATCACCAAGCTCGCCGCGCCCGCGCTCATCACGGTCATTCCCGCCGGACTCCTCATCCCTGGTGGCTGGCACTTCGTCCCCTTCGTGTTCGCGCTGATGCTCGTGGTGTGCGCGCTGCTCACCTCCCGCCTCACGCCCGCCGATGCCGCCGTCCGCCCCCAGCGCACCCTCGCCGACTGGCTGCGGCCCCTGGGAGGCGCTCAGGTGTGGCGTTTCGGGCTGTATTACGTGGTGTTCTTCGGCGCGTACGTGGCCCTGAGCCTCTTCCTGCCGAAGTACTACGTGGACCACTACGGCATCCCGCTCGCTCAGGCGGGCCTGCTGACCGCCCTGTTCATCTTCCCGGCGAGCCTGCTGCGGCCCCTGGGCGGCTATCTCAGCGACCGCTTCGGGCCGCGTGGCGTGACGGTCGCCTCCTTCGCGGTGATGCTTGTGGGCCTGCTGCCCCTCACCCGCGAGCTGCCGCTGACCACCTTCCTGCTGCTCACCACCGTCGTCGGCGTGGGCATGGGCGTGGGCAAGGCGAGCACCTACACCCTCGTCGCGCAGTGGTACCCCGGCCAGATGGGCGTCGTCGGCGGCCTCGTCGGGCTGCTCGGCGGGCTGGGCGGCTTCATCCTCCCGCTGGCCTTCGCGGCGCTGCGGCCCTCGCTGGGCGTGCAGGCGGCCTTCACCATCCTGCTCGCGGTGACGTTCGTGAGCGTCGTGGTCTTCGTGGCGAGCATGTTGCGCCTGCGGGCGCTCGGGCGTCGTCCCAGCTTCGCGTAAGTCGGACCTGTGGAGGGGCGGGGGCATGGTCCCTCGCCCACTTTTTGTTGGCTGGAGAAGGGCGAGCGTTGCTTGCCACCCCTCTCCCCGACCCTCTCCCGCAAGGGGAGAGGGAGCGAAAGGCCCGTTCGTCCGCTTTGAACGCCGTTCAAGCCCCTCCCTCATCCCTCCCCGACCCCGTGTTAGCCTCCTCCCCGTGATGCTGCCTTGATGCTCGCCGTCATCGCCGTCGGTCTGCTCGCCGGGGTGCTGGGCGCGATCCTCGGCCTCGGCGGCGGCGTGATCGTCGTGCCCGCGCTGGAGTTCGTGCTGCCGCTCTACGGGCGCGACATCACCATCTCGCAGGCGGTGGCGGTCTCGCAGATCGGGGTGCTGGCGGTGGGCCTCAGCGGCGCGGCGAGTTATCTCAGGCAGGGGCTGGTGCGGGCGAGGACGGGCTACCTGCTCTCGCCGTACACGATCCTGGGGGGCGCTCTGGGCAGTTTTCTGGGGCTGGTGCTGCCCGCGCGGGCGGTGGCGACGGTCTTCGCGGCCCTGCTGCTCTATTCCGCCTACAACCTCCTGCGTGGATTGAAACGGGTGGAGGTCGAGCGCCCGCCCAGCCGCCTCGTGCCTCCCGCGATGACCTTCGCCGGAGTGATGAGCGGCCTGCTCGGCATCGGCGGGGGGACGGTGCAGGTGCCGGTGCTCAATCTGCTCGCGGGGGTGCCGATCCGGCAGGCCATCGCCACCAGCACCTTCATCATGGGGTTGACCGCCGTGGGGAACGCCCTTGTGTACCAGGCGGGTGGGCTGCTCGACCTGCCCCTCGCGGCGGGGGTGGCGCTGGGCGTGCTGATCGGCGCGCGGGCGGGGGCCGGGCTGCAAAGCCGCATTCCCGCCGCACGGCTCAAGCTCTTTTTCAGCCTCCTCCTGATCTTCACGGCGGGGCAGCTCCTCTGGAAGTACTGGGCCTGACTGCGCTCCCGGAACCCTTCCGCCCCTCATCCCGTACCTTGAGGGCATGACGAATCCTTCCAACTCCGACGGCAGCTACAGCCTCCGCGACTTCCTGGCCCAGACCGCCGAGCGTGACAATCCCGGCGAGGTCTTCGAGCTGGAGAGCAGCAAGATGCTGGAGGTCAAGGTCCAGGGCCGCATCTGGAGCAAGCTCGGCGCGATGATCGCCTACAAGGGCAACCTCTCGTTCAAGCGCGAGGGCACGCTGGAGAGCGGGCTGATGAAGGCCCTCAAGCGCGCGGTGAGCCAGGAGATGAGTCCCCTCGCCAAGATCGAGGGCCGGGGCGTCGCCTACCTCGCCGACCAGGGGAAGGAAGTGACGATTCTGCGCCTCGCGGGTGACAGCCTGAACGTCAGCGGGAACGACCTCCTCGCCTTCGAGGACTCCGTGCAGTACGACATCACCATCCAGCGCCGGGCGGCGGGCATGGCAGCGGGCGGCCTGTTCAGCGTGCGACTCCAGGGCAACGGATTGGTCGCGATCCTCAGCCACGGCAAGCCGCTGACCCTGCGCGTGACGCAGGGCGAGCCGGTCTTCACCGACCCCAACGCGACGGTGGCGTGGAGCGGCAACCTCCAGCCCCAGTTGCGGATGGATGCCAGCCTGAAGAGCATGTTCGGGCGCGGCGGTGGAGAGACGTACCAGATGGTCTTTCAGGGCGACGGCTTCGTGGTCGTGCAGCCCTACGAGGAGTTCGAGCAGGGGCTGGGCGGCGAGAGCGGCGGCGGGAGCGTGGGGCGCTCGCTGGGGGACCTGTTCGACTGAGCCGTCAGCTTTCAGCCGTCAGCCGTCAGCGAGGTGCTGGCGGCTTTTTTTGGTACGGGTTGAAGGGGAGGCCGTCTGGACAGCATGACGGGAAGCCGAATGTCACGCTCTTTCGGTGGAGACCGGAGAGGTTCTCTGGCTCGACCGGATGAGCTTGGCAGACCACGATTTCGGCAAACTGTTCTCCCCCATCCTCGCCCTCTTCTAAAGCGCACCCCGCCTGTCCCCGTCTCAGGCTCTACACTCCCTCCCGATGAGTCTGGTCGTCATGGCAACGGGAGGCACGGGAGGCCACATCTACCCGGCGGTCGCCACCGCGCGCGAGCTGATGGCGCGGGGGCGTGAAACGCTGATCCTCGGGCAGCGGGGCGGGATGGAGGAGCGGGTGGCGCGTGAGCAGGGTCTCGCCTTCCAGGGCGTGGACGCCGGGAAGCTCGCCCGCAGCGGGCAGGGCCGCCCCGACCCGCGCGAACTCCTGCGCGCCGCGCGTGGGCTGGGGGAGGCCCGCGCGTTCCTGCGTGACGCCCGACCCGCCGCCGTCGTCGGCTTCGGCGGCTTCGCCAGCCTGCCCGGCGTGCTGGGAGCGCAGAGTCTCGGCCTGATCACCGTCTTGCACGAGCAGAACGCCCGACTCGGCCTCACCCAGCGGCTCGCGGCGGGGCGGGCGCGGGCGGTGGGCACGGCGTACCCGCGCGTGGTCGGGCTGCCGGAGCGCAAGGCCACGATGGTCGGGATGCCCGTGCGCGAGGAACGGTTGCCCCGCTCGGAGGCCCTCGCCCGGCTCGGCTTGCAGGAAGGACCGCTCACCATCCTCGTGATGGGTGGCTCGCAGGGGTCGCTGGCGCTGAACGGCGCGGTGCCCGACACGCTGCGGCATGTCCTCGGCATCGAGGGCCTACTTCCCGAGGGGGCCGCCGTGCAGGTCATCCACTCCACGGGGCCGCGCTGGCTCTCGGACGTGGTGCCGCGCGTGCGCGATCTGCCGTGGTATCACCCGGTCGGCTTCGTGGACGCGGTGGCGGCGTGGTCGGCGGCGGACCTGGCGATCACGCGGTCGGGCACGGGCACGCTCGCGGAGGCGGCCCTTCATGGCGTCCCGCTCGTGATGGTGCCCCTGCCCGAGTCGGCGGAGAACCACCAG
Source organism: Deinococcus sp. YIM 134068 (assembly GCF_036543075.1). Lineage (NCBI taxonomy): Bacteria > Thermotogati > Deinococcota > Deinococci > Deinococcales > Deinococcaceae > Deinococcus > Deinococcus lichenicola. The sequence goes on along the minus strand of NZ_JAZHPF010000005.1, from coordinate 153,587 downwards.
CTTCACAACGCGCGGAGCGTGGAGGCGGCGGGAGCTGGACGGGTCGTGGAGCAGGCGAGGGTGGAGGAGGCGCTGGGCGGGGCGGTGTTAGAGTGTGCGTCGCCCGGCACACGCGCGGCGATGCGGGAGGCGGCGCTGGCCCGCACCCCGGCGGGCGCGGCGGCCAGGTTCGCGGACCTCGTGGAGCGGCACCTGTAGTTTGAGTGGTTTAGTACTTCCTGTCGTGACGCGCGCCCAACCCTTCAACCATGACTGACTCCCCCCCTGACCAACCCGGCGGCCCAACCCTCCTCCCGCCCCACTACCACCTGATGGGCATCGGCGGCATCGGCGTCAGCGCCTTCGCCCGGCTCCTCGCGGCGCGCGGGGTGCGGGTCAGCGGGTGCGACGCGGCCCCCTCCGAACTCACCGCCGAGCTGGAGCGCGAGGGCATCCCCGTGTCGGTGGGGCATGACCCGGCCCACGTGGCGGGCGTGGACGTGCTGATCGCGTCGGAGGCGGTGCCCAAGAGCCACCCCGAACTCGTCGCGGCGCGGGCGGCGGGGGTGGAGGTGCGGCCCCGGATGGCTCTGCTGGACGAGTTGTTACGCGCCGGTCCCTCGGTGGGCGTGGTCGGCACCCACGGCAAGACCACGACGACGAGCATGATCGCCGTGGCGATGGCGGGCGCGGGACTCGACCCGGCGGCCTTCGTGGGCGGCATCGTGCCCGAGTTCGGGAGCAACGCGCGGGTGGGGGCGGGTCCCTTCGTCGCCGAGGTGGACGAGTCCGACCGGGGCTTCGCGGCGCTGGTGTGCGAGACCGCCGTCTTCACGAACGCCGAGGACGACCACGTGGGCGGCAATCAGGCGACCTACTGGGAGACGGTGGAGGAGCAGCACGCCGCCTTCGCGCGCTTCGTGGGGCAGGCAGGGCGGGTCCTGCTGTGCGCCGACTGGCCGGGACTGGGGGAGCTGTGCGCCGGGGCACGCGAGCGGCTGACTTATGGGCGGGCGGACGGGGCCGACTACCGCGCCGTGAATCTGCGCCCGGACGCGGAGGGGACGACCTTCACCGTCGAGTATCAAGGTCAGAGATTGGGAGAGGCTCGCGTCGCCCTGCCCGGCACCCACAACGTCCTCAACGCGCTCGCGGCGCTGGCGGTCACGCACCTGTACGGGGGCGACTTCGGGCAGGCGGCGGCGGCACTGGCGGAGTTCCGGGGGCCGGGGCGGCGCTGGCAGCGGGTCGGGCAGCTCAACGGGGCGCTCGTGGTGGACGACTACGCGCACAACGCGACGAAGGTGGCGGCGGCGGTGCAGGCGGCGCGGCAGACCGGGCGACGGGTGCGGGTGGTCTTCCAGCCCCACCGCTACCTCCGCACCCAGCAGTCGTGGCCCCGCCTCGCCGACGCGCTGATGGACGCGGACGAGGTGCTGCTCCTCGACATCGCGGCGGCCTCGGAACCTCCCATCCCCGGCATCCACGCCACGCTCATCAGCGACCGGATGACGGAGCGCGGTCACGCGGGCGTCCGCTACCTCCCCGACCGGGCGGAGGTCGTGCGCCGCTTGCGTGAGACGGCCACGGGCGGCGACATCATCGTGACGATGGGGGCCGGGGACGTGTGGAAACTGTCGCGCGAGCTGGCGGGGGTGAGGGCGTGACCCTGACGCAGCCCAGCCGCACGGGTGCCCGCGTCGAGCGCCTGCCCCTCGCCCGCTTCACGACGTTGGGGGTGGGTGGTGAGGCCGAGGTGTGGTTCGTCTCCGGCCCGGAGCAACTTGCCGAGGCGATGGAGGCCCCCTACCGCATCCTCGGCGGCGGCAGCAATCTCGTCATCGCGGATGAAGGGCTGCCGGAGCGCATCATCCGTTTGGCTGGAGTGCTCGCGGAGGCCGACCTGACGCCCGACTCGGAGCTGAGCGATGGGGAAACCGTCGTCACAGGCTGGGTGGGCGGCGGCGTGCCCCTCCCCGGCCTCATCCGCAAGTTGCAGAAGCTCGGCCTCTCCAACCTGGAGGGCACGGTCGGCATCCCCGCGCAGGTCGGCGGGGCCGTGTGGATGAACGCGGGCACGCGCTACGGCGAGACCTTCGACGGACTGCACACGCTGGAGATCGTGACACCAGAGGGCACGAGACGGGTCACGCCGGATGATCTGGACTGGGGCTACCGCCAGAGCGGCATTCCGAGGAACCACGTCGTCTCACGGGTGCGTTTGAAGCTGCGCCGCTCCACACCCGAAGACGTGCTCGCCAAAATGGAGTTCGCCGATACCGCCCGCAAGGGTCAGCCCAAGATGAAGACGCCCGGCTGCGCCTTCAAGAATCCCGGTGGGGTGTCGGCGGGCAGGCTCATCGACGAGGCGGGACTGAAGGGCACGCGCGTCGGGAACGCGATGATCGCGCCCGAACACGCCAACTTCATCGTCAATCTGGGTGGGGCGAGCAGCGCCGACGTTCACGCGTTGCTGGGCCTCATCCGGGGGCGGGTCGGCGTGCCGCTGGAGCTGGAGTACGAGCTGTGGCCGGAGCAGGGGTGAGGTTGCCCCGTCCCCCTCGCCTCATCCCCCTGATCCCGGCGGTGGCAGGATAGGGGCCGTGATCGACACCGAACCGCGCCCCAAGAACTACCGGGTCTCACCCCCTCCCCCGCCGGAGCCGGAACCCGCCGCCGCTCCCGTCTCCGTCTTCGGCTCCCAGGAACAGGCGAAACGTCGCCGGAAGCTGTGGGCCGCGCTGGCCCTCCTGCTCGCCCTGGGTGCCCTCGTCGGCCTGTGGTTCGGTCTGCCCGTCCGCACGGTTACAGTGAGCGGCCAGTCGCGGTTGAGTGAGGCGCGGGTCCGTGAACTCGCGGGGCTGACGCCGGGCTTCTCGTGGGCGTATTACGGGCGGTGGCGGTCGCGGGGGCTGGAGGCTCATCCCTGGATTCAGTCGGCGCAGGTCACTCGCCGGTTCCCGGACACGGTGGAGGTCCGCCTCACCGAGCGCGTCCCGTACGCCCGCTGGCGCAAGCCGGACGGGGAGATCGTGGCGGTCGCGCCCGACGGGACGGTGCTGCCCGCCGCCGAGAACGTGGCGCGGCTGCCCCTGCTCGGCGGCTGGGGACCGGAGCGCCTCATGGACGCCCTGTTCGTCGCCCGCGCGATGGAGCGTTACAATGTGCAATCGGTTGCCTACACGCCGTCCGGCGTCACGGTGAAAACGGCGAGTGGCACGGTGTGGAGCGGCGACCCCAGGACCCTGCTGAACTATGCGGGGGCCGTCACGCAGTTTCCCGGCAAACGAATCCACATCTACCCCTGGGGGGTGAGCGTCCAGGAATGAAGGACAACCCGATCATCGTGGGGCTGGATATCGGCACCACCAAAATCACCACCGTTATCGGCGAGGTCGCGCCGAACGGGGCCGTGGACATCATCGGCATGGGGACCGTGGCGAGCGAGGGCATGAAGCGCGGTTCGGTCGTGAATCTGGAGCGGGCCACCCACGCCATCCGCCAGTCGGTGCAGGCCGCCGAGCGCATGAGCGGCGTGCGGGTGGCGAGCGTGTTCGTGTCGGTGCCCGGCAACCACGTCAAGGCGATCACGAGCCACGGCCTCGCCGCCATCCGCCGCAACCAGGAGATCGGCCAGCCCGATGTGGACCGCGCCATCGAGAACGCCCGCGCGGTGCCGCTCGATCCCAACCTCGAAATCCTGCACACGCTGCCGCAGGAGTACGTCGTGGACGGCCAGGAGGGCATCAAGAGTCCGGTCGGGATGCACGGCGTCCGGCTGGAGGTGGATGTCCACATCGTCGCCGGGACCGCCGGGCCGCTGATGAACCTGCGCCGCTGCGTGCAGGAGGCGGGGCTGCGGGTGGAGGGCTTCGCCTTGCAGGCGCTCGCCTCGGGCCTCGCCACGCTGGAGGCCGCCGAGCAGGCGCAGACGGTCATCGTGATTGATCTGGGCGGCGGCACCACCGACGTGAGCGTGTTCAAGCGGGGCAACCTCGCGCACTCGGCGTGTATTCCCATCGGCGGCGAGCATGTGACGGCGGACCTCGCGCAGATTCTCAAGCTGCCCACCGAGGAGGCCGAGAACGTCAAGCGCAAGTTCGGGGCCGCCATCCCCGACCTCGCCGACCCCGACCTGACGCTGGAGATCACCACCCCGTCGGGCAACCTCCTCACGGTGAGCGCCTTCGAGCTGTCGCGCATCATCAAGCCCCGCCTCGCCGAAATTTTCGGGCTGGTACGTGACGAGATCGACCACGCCCTCGGCCCGGTGGAGTTCGTGGCGCAGGGGGTGGTGCTGACGGGCGGCGCTTCCATGCTGCGCGGCACGGTCGAACTCGCCCGCGACCGCTTCAAGGTGCCTGTCCGGCAGGGGCGTCCGCGCGGCATCGGCCACCTCACCGAACTCGTGAGCGGCCCGGAGTACGCGGCGGGCGTGGGCCTCGTGCTGTACGGCATCGGGCAGGACGGCAAGGTGCCCACCGCCGTCTTGCAGGAGGAGGCCAAGCCCACGCCGCCCACCGCGCCCACCCCGCCGACCCCCGGCAACGGGGCGAAGGGCGGGGGCGGGGGTGCGGAGGCCGTCACCTCGACCGCCGTCACCCCGCCCCAGCCCCGCAAGGAACGGCCCAGGCCGAAGGAGGGGGAGGGAAGCGGGCTGATCGACCGCATCCGCAACGCCATCAAGGAATGGATGTAGGGGGAGACAGGGAGACGGTCCACGCCGTCCGGCCAGCTCTGCCGTGGGGGGGAGTCACGGCGGGGGTGGGGTACACTACCTCGCGTGAAGTCGGTCACACCCGTCAGTGGGGGGCCGTTCTTAAGGAGACAAGATGCAAGCGGCCAGAATACGGGTGATTGGCTTGGGCGGCGCGGGTAACAACGCCGTGAACCGCATGATCGAATCGGGACTCGAAGGGGTGGAATTCATCGCCGGAAACACCGACGCGCAGGTGCTCGCCAAGAGCCACGCCGAGGTCCGCATCCAGCTCGGCGACCGCCTGACGCGCGGGCTGGGGGCCGGGGCCGACCCCGAGGTGGGCGAGAAGGCCGCCATCGAGGACCGCGAGCGCATCAAGGAGTACCTCGACGGCACCGACATGCTGTTCATCACGGCGGGCATGGGCGGCGGCACGGGCACGGGCAGCGCCCCGGTGGTCGCCGAGATCGCCCGCGAGATGGGCGTCCTCACCGTCGCCATCGTGACCCGGCCCTTCAAATTTGAGGGACCCAAGCGGCTGCGCGTGGCGGAGGAGGGCATCAACAAGCTCACCGAGCGCGTGGACGGCATGATCGTGGTGAACAACGAGAAGCTGCTGACCGCCGTGGACAAGAAGGTGAGTTTCCGCGAGGCGTTCCTGATCGCCGACCGGGTGCTGTACTACGGGGTCAAGGGCATCAGCGACGTGATCAACGTCGAGGGGATGATCAACCTCGACTTCGCGGACGTGCGGAACCTGCTCGCCAACTCGGGCACGGTGCTGATGGGCATCGGCGCGGGCCGGGGCGAGAAGGTCTCCGACGAGGCCGCCATGAGCGCGATCCACTCGCCGCTGCTGGAGCGCGGCATCGAGGGGGCGCGGCGCATCCTCGTGAACGTGACGGGCGGCTACGACCTCTCGATGACGGACGCCAACGAGATCGTCGAGAAGATTCGCCAGGCGACCGGCTTCGAGGACCCCGACATCCTCTTCGGCATCACGCCCGACGAGGCCGCCGGGGACGAGGTGCGCGTCACCGTCATCGCCACTGGCTTCGGCGAGGCACCCTTCCAGACGGGCTTCGGCCTGGGCACCGGGCGCGGCACGAGCATCGATACCCTCGTCCGGCCACGCACGGGCCAGACCACGGGCCAGTACGACGCGAAGGACTACGAAATTCCCGCCTTCCTGCGCGTGGGCGGGCGCGACTGAGCGCAGGGCAGGGCAGGGGCAGGAGCAGGAGAGGGGGAGCCGGGGCCGGAATGCCTGCGGCTCCTCCCTCATCTTTGTCCCCGTCGTCTCAGGGCGAGGCTTACCAGGCCTGTCACCCTGAGCGCGGGCGTTGGGTCCCCACGAGGGGTGGGGCCTGCGCTGACGCTCGACTTTCGCGTCCCGCCTCAGCGCCGCCGCCCGCGCAGCAGGAGCACCAGCCCCGCCCCCGCGAGGGCGTACAGCACGAGCCTGCCGCGTGAGTCGGGGGCGCTCGTCGTCCCTCCCGGTTCACCCATCGGCACCGGATGGTCGAGATACCAGCCGCGCACGGGCCGCGCCGCCTCGTCGAAGTTGCGGGCGAGGCGGTGCAGCTCAATCGCCATTTCCGGGCAGAACATGGGGTGCCCGTGCCCGGTCGCGGCGAGGTCGGGGTCGAGGTTGGCGAGCGAGCGCACCGAGTCGCGCGCCGCGTCCCAGTTGGGCGTGTAGTACGCGGGCGGCCCGTGAACGATAGTCGGGCGCAAGGTGAGCGCCCCCGTCACCGTCTCCTGCCGCGTGGTCACGAAGGCGTCGCCCACGATCAGCGTCCGGTCCGAGTCCCGCCAGAGCGAGACGTGCCCCGCCGTGTGCCCCGGTGTGTGAAGCACCTGCCAACCGGGCAAGAAGGCCAGTTCGCCGCCTTCCGGCAGGGCGTGGACATGGGGCCGGAAGTCGAAGGGGCCGGGCAGGAAGGCCGGGGACAGGGTGCTCATCACGCCGCCCACCGTCGGGTCGGGGAAGGGATAGGGCCGCTCGCCCGTGAGGTGGGGCAGCTCCAGCGAGTGTGCGTAGACGGGCACCCGCCATTCCCGCAGCAGCTCGCGCAGCGCCCCGATGTGGTCGAGGTGCCCGTGGGTGAGGACGATGGCCTCCGGTGCCCGCCCCCGGTGGTGCCGCTCCGCCGCCGCGCGGATCAGTCCCGCCATGCCCGGCATCCCCGCGTCCACGAGGACCCACGGTTCCCCCGGATGGCCGAGCAGGTAGACGTTGACCATCGGCAGGCGCACGCGCACCACGTCCGGGCGTAGCACCTGGGTGCCCCCGAAGGTCGAGACGGGGGGAGCGGGGGGACGGATGGCGGCGAGGGCGGGGGAGGGAGAGTGGGTCATGGGGGCGCGTCCTTTCGTGGGAGGAGGGGGCCGCGTGGGCCGTTCGTCCACACGCTAGGCATTCGGCGGGACAGGAGGGGCCGGGCCGGACTCATGGAGGCTTAACGCCCGTGCGATGGGAGGAAGAGGCTCTCCCCACTGGCCTCTCTACGCCCGGCCTGTTCACCCCCTCTGCTTCGCAGCTCTACGAGTCCCAGCCTCCCCCCTCAAGGGGAGGAGTTAAAAACACAGCTCTGAACAGAGTCTTCTTATTCCAGTACCAATTACAGAACATCCCGGCTCTTCGGTGGAAGGCGACAAAAAACAGCCCCAGCACATGCTGGGACCGCCTGTTGTGGTGTTCGCAGGCTGCTGGAAGCTGGCCGCTGGCCGCTGGCCGCCCCTACTCCTCCGTGCTCAGCACCGCCAGGAACGCCTCCTGCGGCACCTCCACCGTCCCGATCTGCTTCATGCGGGCGCGGCCCTTCTTCTGCTTTTCGAGCAGCTTCTTCTTGCGGCTGATGTCGCCGCCGTAGCACTTCGCCAGCACGTCCTTGCGGTACGCCTTCACGGTCGCGCGGGCGATGATCTTGCCGCCGATGGTCGCCTGCACGGGCACCGGGAACATCTGCCGGGGAATGACCTCGGCCATCTTGTCCACGATCTTGCGGCCCAGTGAGTACGCCTTATCCTCGTGGACGATGACGGCGAGCGCGTCCACCACCTCGTTGTTCACGAGGATGTCCACCTTGCGGAGTTCGCCCTCCCGGTAGCCGATCTGCTCGTAGTCCATGCTGGCGTAGCCGCGCGAGATGGATTTCAGGCGGTCGTGGAAGTCGTACAGAATCTCGGCGAAGGGCACCTCGTAGATCAGCTCCACGCGCTTGCCGACGTAATTCATCGTGACCATCGAGCCGCGACGCTCCTGGAGAAGCTGCATCACGGTCCCGACGTATTCCTCCGGCTGCATCACCGAGAGCTTGATGTACGGCTCCTCCACCGTCGTGATGCGGTCGCGGGTGGGAAATTCGGCGGGATTCTGGGTCTCGAAGACCTCGCCGTTCGTCAGCGTCACCCGGTAAACCACGGCAGGCGCGGTGGCGATCAGGTCGAGGTCGTACTCGCGCTCCAGCCGCTCCTGAATGATCTCGGCGTGGAGGAGGCCCAGGAAGCCGCAGCGAAAGCCGAAGCCCAGCGCCTCGGACGTTTCGGGGTCGAAGGAGAAGGCCGCGTCGTTGAGCTTGAGTCTCTCCAGCGCCTCGCGCAGGCGGCGGTAGTCCTCGGTGTCGGTGGGGTAGAGGCCGGAGAAGACGACGGGCTGCGCGGGTTTGAAGCCGGGGAACGGCTCGGGGGTGGGGCGGTCCTTCTGGGTGATGGTGTCGCCCACCTGCGCGTCGTGGATGTCCTTGATGCCCGCCGCGACCCAGCCGACCGCGCCCGCCGGGAGGGAGTCGCCCACCACCAGCCCCGGCGTGAAGGTGCCCACCTTGTCCACGTCGAAGGTCTTGCCCGAGTTGAACAGCATGATGGGCAACTTGGGGGTCAGGGTTCCCTCCAGCACCCGCACGAACAGGATCACGCCCTGGTAGGCGTCGTAGAAGGAGTCGAAGATCAGCGCCTTGAGGGGAGCGTCGGGGTCGCCGGGCGGCGGCGGGATGTGCTCGACGATGGCTTCCAGCAGCTCGTCCACGCCCTGCCCGGTCTTGCCCGACGCGAACACGGCCCCCTCGGCGGGAATGCCGATCACGTCCTCCAGCTCCTGCGCGGCCCCTTCCGGGTCGGCGGCGGGGAGGTCGATCTTGTTGACGACCGGGATGATCTCCAGATTGTTGTCGATGGCGAGGTAGGCGTTCACGATGGTCTGTGCCTCCACCCCCTGCGAGGCGTCCACGAGGAGGAGGACGCCCTCGCACGCGGCCAGAGAACGTGAGACCTCGTAGTTGAAGTCCACGTGGCCCGGTGTGTCGATCAGGTTGAAGGTGTAGCTCTCGCCGTCCGCGCGGGTGTAGGTCAGGCGCACGGGCGTGGATTTGATGGTGATGCCGCGCTCGCGCTCCAGTTCCAGCGTGTCGAGGGTCTGGTCGCGCTTGTCGCGCTCGCCCATCGCGCCCAGCCGCTCCAGAATGCGGTCGGCGAGCGTGGACTTACCGTGGTCCACGTGGGCGATGATGGAGAAGTTTCGGACGTTCACAGCATGCAGTGTAGCGGTGGGTCACGGGGGGCAAATAGGACGCCACCCGGAGAGGGGGAAAGGTTTGGAAGGCGTGCGGGAGCCTGTGCGCGTCCTGTTTCACCTGAACGGGTACACGAAGCTGGTCTACGAACGGGGTGGAATGCTGGACAACCCGACGTTTGACCTTCCCACGCGCCTGATCCCGTGTCACGTTCGGGCCATAGGGTCACGGTTTCTCTACGAGTGGAAGCCTCCACCCCGTGGTCTGAGCTTGAGCGCCGACGAAGTGCGGGAGCATCACGCCCGCCATACGCGGTCTCTCGAACTCGCCGCCTCTGAGTCTGGGATGGAGTCGTGAGGGGACCGGGTGAGCGGCTAGAGTTCAATCATGCCCCGCACGCCCCGTTCCCTCGGCTACCAGACCGACCTCGCCCTCCTGCGGCTGGAGGGGTCGCAGACGGATGAGCGGGAGGGTTACACGGTCGTCCGCACGCCGGGCAACCCGACCTTCTGGTGGGGCAACTTCCTGCTGCTGCATGAGCCGCCGGAACCGGGCAGCCTGGAGACGTGGCTCGCCCAGTTTCGTGAGGCGCATCCGCAGGCCGCCCACCTCGCTCTCGGGGTGGACGCGCGAGATGGACGGTTGGAGGCCGGGAGCGAGTTCGAGGCGGCTGGCCTTCAACCCTTTCGCAACACCGTCCTGACCACCGAGCGGACCACGCCGATTCGGCCCCTTCCGCCCGAAATCACTCTCCGCCCCCTGGCTTCAGAGGCAGACTGGAAAGAGACCCTCGCCCTGCGTCTCGCCGTGAACGCCGCCGACCCGGAGAGGCACGAGGAGACGAGCTACCGGGCTTTTACCGGGCGCAAACTCGCCGCCCTGCGCGCCGCCGGGGAGGCCGGGCACGGGGCGTACTTCGGGGCCTTCGAGGGGAAGAAGATGCTCTCCGGCCTCGGCGTGTATAACGCGGGCGGGGGCGTCACGCGCTATCAGAACGTGGAGACGCACCCCGACGCGAGAGGCCGGGGGCTGGCTGGAAACCTCGTTCACCACGCGGGAGAGTGGGCGCGGGAGAACCTCTCCGCCCGCACCCTCGTCATCGTCGCCGACCCCGAGTATCACGCGCAGAGGCTCTACGAGCGGGTCGGCTTCCGGCCCACGGAGGTGCAGCTCGGGTTCGAGCGCCCGCCTACGCCTCGTCCTTGAGGGCCGCCGCGTTGTAGCGGTTGGCGAGGATGAAGAAGGTCGGTGCCCACAGGCCGACGAAGATGCCGAAGCGTTCGCCGTGCGAGCGTTCCTCGTCGGTGGTCGCGCGTCCGCCCTGGGTGAACCAGATGGTGATGGACCCCAGAATCGAGGCGAGTCCGGCGATGGTGAGCAGGTTGGCGAGGTTGCGGTTTTGCATGGGGCAACTCCTCTCCGGTCGCGTCCAGGTCTGGCTTCGAGGACCGGCCCGCGAAAGCCACCCTGCCCGGCGCGGGGCGGCCCTTCCGCGTTGATGAGGTTCACTGTGTGATGGGCCGTGCCCCAACTCTGCGGGATGTGAGACAAGTCACCGTCTACGCCCCGGAGGATAAAGACCCGCTCAAGCCTCCCCGCTCAGCAAGCGGGCGATGGGCGCGAAGGAGCGGCGGTGGAGGGGGGTCACGCCCAGCCGTTCCAGCGCCGCGCGGTGGGCAGGAGCGCCGTACCCCTTGTGCCCGGCGAAACCGTAGCCTGGATGCTGGCCCTCCAGTTCCGTCATCAGCGCGTCACGCTCCGTCTTGGCGAGGAGGCTGGCCGCCGCCACCGTGTAGCTCAGGGCGTCGGCGCGGGCGGGCCACAGCAGGGGGAGGGGCGTGTTCAGCCGCAGGTAGTCCGTGATGAGCGCCTGGGGGGCCGGGTCCAGCCGCGCGAGCGCCCGATGTGCGGCGGCGTGCGTGGCCCCGAGGATGTTCAGGCGGTCGATTTCCTCCGGCCAGGCGTGTTCGACTGCCCAGCTCAGCGCCACGCGCCGCACCTCGGCAGCCAGCCTCACCCGCTCGCCCGGCGGGAGCTGCTTGCTGTCGCGGAAGGGCCATTCCTCCGCCGTGCCCGGCAGGATCACCGCCGCCACCGTCACCGGCCCCGCCCACGCGCCGCGCCCCGCCTCGTCCACCCCGGCGACCCGGAAGAGGCCCCGCCGCCAGTGCTGCCGCTCGAAGCCCCAGTCGGGCGTGACGCTGGGGGCGGGGGCGGGCATGGGAGGGAGGGTAGCAGCCAAAGGGTCGAGGGGTCAGGGGGTCGAGGGGTCCTCCCACTTGAACGCCTGATGGGAATTGCGGGTTGGGAACAAGGAGCGTTCTCGTCGTCCAGCAAGAGGACGAGCGCCGCTCGTCACCCCTCTCCCCAGCCCTCTGCTTCGCAGCTCTACGAGTCACCCGCAAGGGGAGGGGGAGCAAGAAGCACTTCTGGCACGCTGGCTTTCTCTTGCATATCAGGCGTTCCCTGGGGGAAGCCGGGACTCCCGGAGCTGCGGAGCAGAGGCCAGAAACCAGACCGACAAATGCCTGAGCCGTCCACCAGGAGACAACGGCGCAACCTCTCGCCCTCCTCCTCTCAAGAACAAGCCCCGCCTTGTGAGCGGGGCGGAAAACCGACTTCACCCGGTCGGCTGGTGTTTTGGGACGCCCTCAAGGTACGCACTCGGCTTCCTTCCCACATGGGCATTTCGTCAGGACGCCTTCATTGAGGAGAATCGGGCTGGACAAGTGGGCACCCCGCCCCGGCTGTGATAGACGGTGGGGCGTGACCGGGGGCAGAGGACGGGGAAGCGGACGACAGAAGATCAGGCTGACACGCCCGGCGGGCAGCCGCTCGGCGGCGGCAGGGGAGACGAGTGCGGCAGAGGCAGGCACGTACTTCGATGCCCGGCCCGCTCTCCTCTCAGGGCGGCTGGAGGGGTTGCACGCCCTGACCAAGCCGGGGGTACGCGGCTTCCCGGAGGTGGACGAGGCCCAGGCCCTCCTCGCCGCGACGATGCGTAAGGACCGGGTGCGCGGTGACGTGCTCGACCTCACGGCGATGGGTGGCCTCCTCGCCTCCCTGCCGGACGTGACCCTGCGGGCGGTGGAGGGGTCGGCCCCGGCCCTGGCCGTCCTTGCGGCGGCGGGACTGGACGCGCTCGCGGCGGTTCCCGGCGACGACCTGCGGGAACGCTGGCCCGAGCGGGCGCGGACGGTGGCCCTCGTCCTCGCGGGCGACCGGGGCAATGCCTACGCGTTGGCGCAGGTCGCCTGGGCGCACGCCTGCACCCCGCCCGGTGGCACGCTCTACCTCGCCGGGGACCGCGACAAGGGCTATGACCGCTACGTGCGCGCGGCGGGCAACGCCTTCGGCACGGGGGAGACGATTGCCCGCGACGGCGGGATGCGTGTCGCCCGGATCGTGCGGCGGCCCGGCCCCACCCCCGCCCTCCCCGATCCCGAGGGCTACGAGGCCTTCGGCGTGCGCGTCGTCGGCCTGCCGGGGGTCTTCAGCGCGGGGCGGCCCGACAAGGCGACGACCCTTCTGCTCGGCACGTTGGAGGAGCTGAACCTCGCCGGGAAAAAGGTCCTCGACCTCGGCTGCGGCACGGGCCTGATCGGCGCGTGGGCGGCCTCGCGCGGAGCGGAGGTCACGCTCGTGGACGGCGACCTCCAGAGCGTCCGCAGTGCGGGGGCCACCCTGGCGGCGAACGGCCAGCGCGGGGAAATCTTTCACAGCGACGTGGACGCCGAATTGGGAGAGCGCACCTTCGACGCCATCCTCACCAACCCGCCCTTCCATGTCGGGCGCGGGGTCGTGCTGGATGTGGCGCGCGAATTCATCGCCGTCGCTGGCCGCCGCCTGAATCCGGGCGGGACCGTCTACCTCGTCGCCAACGAGCCGTTGCCCTACGAGACGGCGCTCCGGGCTGTGGGCGAGGTGCGCGAACTGCGGCGGGAGGGCGGATTCAAGGTGCTGGCGGCAACGCGGGCGGGGGAGAGCTGAGGGCCACCCCTCAGTCAGCTTCGCTGACAGCTCCCCTTAAGGGGAGCCTGTTGCCGTTCTGCCTCCCTTCAAACGCTTGATGTGAATTAGAAATTAAGCGTGCCAGATGTGCTTTTTTCTCCCTCTCCCCCTGCGGGTGACTCGGAGAGCTGCGAAGCAGAGGGCCGGGGAGAGGGGTGGCGAGCCACGCTCGCCCTTCTCCTGGACAGCGAAAACGCCCCTGCCGCCCAATCTGCAATTCACATCAGGCGTTTCAAGGGGAGGTGCCCCGCAGGGGCGGACTCGTAGAGCTGCGTAGCAGAGGGGTCGCCCGCCGCCCCACCAGTCCTCCCCTTCCCTCAGCGTCCCCGTCCCCCCGCGCGGGAACGTGATGCAGGTCCGAATTCCGGGGGGTCGTTTGCTAGACTGACGCGTTCCGGCCCCGGCCCCGTGCCGACGTACCCGACGCAGTTCGTCCTCACGCCACAGGAGCACGCATGGCAGAACCCACCCGCGCCCGCGCCCGCAGCAAGGTCCCCACGTCCACCTCCCCCGTGGGAGGTGCCCCCCTGCCGGAAGACGCGCCCGCCGAGAACGACGTGCAGTCCGCCGGAGCGACGCCGGACACGCCCGCCAGGACGAGCAAGGCAGCCCCCAAGCCTGCCCCCAAAGCGAAGGCCGCACAGAAAAAGGCCGTGCTGTCCCCCGTTCCCACCCCCGACGCGGAGGCCGCGCCCCCCGACTCGGTGCCTGACGACGACATCGCGGTGACGCCCGCCGTGCCCCATCCCACCACGAAGACCACGGCCACGAAAAAGGCCGCGTCCGGCAAGGCCGCCCTGCCCGCGAAGGCCCCCGCGAAGGGTGGAGTTGCCGAGAAGCCGTACTACGCGCACCCCAGCATTCAGGAACTCCTGAAGGCGGGCCGCGCGGCGGGCGTGCTCTCCAGCGAGGAAATAGCGGCGGCCCTGTCGCTGGCGCTGGAGGCGAACGGCCTCGACCCGGAGAGTGCCGAGGCGTTCGAGGACATGCAACTCTTCCTCGCCTCGCAGAACATCGAGGTGCAGGACCTCGACGAGGACGAGGAGGTGGAGGAGGAGGCGGAGGTCGCCGCTCCCGGAGTCGCCGCCGAGGCCGACGACGAGGAGAAGTACTTCGACGACATGCCGCGCGCCGTCTCCAACGACCCGGTGCGCCAGTACCTCCACGAGATCGGTCGCGTGCCCCTCCTGACGCTGGAGGAGGAGATCGCGCTGGCCCGCCGCATCGAGGAGGGCGAGGAGGCCCGCAAGTCGCTGGAGGAAGAGCACGACCTCGAGGACCGCGCCCGCCGCCGCCTGATGCGCCAGACCGAGGACGGGGCCGCCGCCCGCCAGGGCCTGATCGAGGCCAACCTCCGCCTCGTCGTCTCCATCGCCAAGAAGTACACCGGGCGCGGGCTGGGGTTCCTCGACCTGATTCAGGAGGGCAACCAGGGCCTGATCCGCGCGGTCGAGAAGTTCGAGTACCGCCGCCGCTACAAGTTCTCCACCTACGCGACGTGGTGGATCAGGCAGGCGATCAACCGCGCCATCGCCGACCAGGCCCGGACCATCCGCATCCCGGTCCACATGGTCGAGACGATCAACAAGCTCACCCGCACGGCCCGCCAGCTTCAGCAGGAACTCTCGCGCGAGGCCACCTACGAGGAGATCGCCGAGGCGATGGGTCCCGGCTGGGACGCCAACAAGGTCGAGGAAGTGCAGAAGGTCAGCCAGGAGCCGGTCTCGCTCGAAACGCCCATCGGCGACGAGAAGGACTCCTTCTACGGCGACTTCATCCCCGACGAGAACCTCGATTCCCCGGTGGACAACGCCGCCAAGACGCTGCTCTCGGAGGAGCTGGAAAAGGCCCTCTCCAAGCTCACCGAGCGCGAGGCCCTCGTCCTGAAGTTCCGCAAGGGCCTGGTGGACGGGCGCGAGCACACGCTGGAGGAGGTCGGCCAGCGCTTCAGCGTCACCCGCGAGCGCATCCGCCAGATCGAGAACAAGGCGCTTCGGAAGCTCAAGTACCACGAGAGCCGCACCCGCAAACTGCGCGACTTCCTGGATTGAGCTGAGGGAAGAGAAGGATGGCCCCCGCCTGTATGGTGGGGGTTTTTGCTGTACCGAAAGGAGGATGTGGGGGTGTGGGTGACCACGTTAGAGTTCGGCCAGAATGCCAGCGAAACGAGTTCTGCTCCTCGCGGTGTGCCTCTCTGCCCCCTCCGTCGCCGAGGCCGCACCCTCAACGCAAGTCGTGGTGCGCTTCGGCTCACTGCATTGGGTGGATGCGCGGAGTGGTGCGCCGTATATCAGAAAGGACGGACGGGTCATGGTGCCTGTGCTGCCCGCCTGCGACCTATTGGGCCTCCCCTGCAAGGTGAGAGGTCGGGATGTATCCATTGAGGGGGGGAGACTTATCCAACAGGAAGCGGGCTTCATCGAACTGCGCGAGTTGTTGGAGGGGCACGAGGGTTTTACGTTGACCTACGACCGAGAGGCGCATATGGCGGTAGTGGGCACCAACCCAGCAGTGAATATGGTGCTGACATCATGGATGCGTGTACACAACGACTGGGGCCGCCAACTCCGCCAGCCCTATCGTGGCCCCCTCTTCGCCCTCAAGACGAGGAGAGCGCCGGGCGTCCGCTACCGGCTTTCCACTACAGGCACGCCCCTCAACGGGGTGACGCTCATCACCGGTTTTTCGTCGCGCGTACCGGGCAGTACGCCGATCCTGATGGTTCGAGGCCCCCTCACACCCAGCCTGCCCGACAACCCGAACCGCGACCCCGGATGCGGCGCAAAACCCTTCTGCGTGCAAACGATAGACCGGGAAGGGCTGTGGATGTTGGCCGCAGTGGACGAGGGGTAGCCCCACCCTATGCCTTCCCCACGATCCTCGGCAACTCGTCCTGAAGCCGCAGCATGGGCAAGCCGAAGACCGTTCGCGCGGGTTCATTCGGGGCGGTGTTGCCCTCCTTGAGCATGGCGTACTGGTCGCGGGTGATCGGCGGCTTCGGCAGAATCTGCATCGCGGGCACGGCGAGGTTCATCAGCGCGAGAGGCACGGGCACGATGGGCTTCTTCTTGCCGAGCGCGGCGAGTTCCATCTCCAGCAGTTGCCGGAAGGTGAACTCCTCCGGTCCGGTGAGGTCGTAGGTCTGCCCGACCGCCTCCGGCAGCGAAAGCGCCCCCGCGAAGGCCCGCGCCACGTCCTCCACGCTGACTGGGCGGAAGGGGAACTGCCCGTCCCCGATCTGCGGGACGACCGGCCCCGTGCTCACGAGTTCGCGCAGCACCCGCCCGAAGAAGTCGTCACCGGGGCCGAAGATCAGGCTGGGGCGGAAGATGGTGGAACTCAACCCGCTCTCGCGCACGAGGCGTTCGGCGCGGCCCTTCGTGCTGGAGTAGCGGCTGCCGCTGTCCTCCCGCGCTCCGAGCGCACTCATCTGCACGTAGCGGGCCGTGCGCGGCGTGGCGGCGAGGACGTTGCGCGTGCCCTCGAAGTGGACCCGCTCGAAGGTCTGCTCGCCCGCCTCCTGAATGATGCCGACCAGGTGGACGACCGCCTCGGGGTTGGCTTCCCCGAAGACGCGCAGCACGGCGGCGGGATCGGTCACGTCGAGCTTCATGCCCTGCGCGCCCGCCACCGCCTCCCCGCGTCTGGAGGCGGCGAGGACCGTCTGCCCGCGCCCGATGAGTTCGGCCACGACGGCCCGACCGACGAATCCTGAAGCGCCCGTGACGAGGACTCTCATACGTTCTCCTCTCCGCCCGGCGCGGCGGCACGGGTGGCGATTTCCCGCAGCGCCAGCGGGCGCAGCAGCGTGATGTGACGGTAGCCCGTCTCGATCAGCCCCGCGTCGCGCAGCTCGGTGATGACCTTGCTCACGCTCTCGCGGGTGCTGCCCGTGCCCTCCGCGAGCAGTTCGTGGGTGGCCCGCACGTACAGGCGGTCCTCGGTGTCCTCCGACCCCAGCGGCGTGTCCACGAGGTCGAGCAGATACCGCACCACCCGCACCCGCAGGTCGCCGCTCTGGAGGTTGACCTCGTGCGTGATCGTGCGCTGAAGCTGTGCGCCGAGGTTGCGCGCCACGTCGAGGAGCGTGCGCTCGTCGAGTTCGGCGGGGTCGAAGGTCGTGATCGTCGCGTTCGTCAGCGCCTCGGCCCCGTGCGGGTGGGTCGGCCCGTTCAGGGTGTCCTCCCCAAAGTAGTCGCCGGGCAGGACGTGGCGCACCGTCAGCGTCCGCCCGCGCGGGGTGAGCTGCACCAGCCGCACGAGGCCCGTGTCGGCCCGGAAGAGGCCCCCGCCGCCCTCGCCCTGGCGGTAGACGAACTGCCCGCGCTGGTAGCGGAGTCTGTGCGCCATCTCAGCGCCTCCCGCCGTGGGCTGCCGCCCGCAGGTGCGCGGTGATGAGGTCGGCGGCCCGCACCACGTCCGGCCCCGCGTAGTGCCCGCCCAACTCGGCGGCGAGGTCGGGCCGCGCGTTCAGGAGCGCCCCACCATAGAAGATGGGCAGCCCCAGATCACCGAGGTCCCGCCGCTGGGCACGGGTCGGCCCCAGCGCCCACTCGCCGTTGAGCGCGAGGAGCACCGCGTCCGCCCCGCGCTGGCGGGTGTACACGGCGAGGTCGCCGAGCGGCATGTTCGCGCCCAGGTACTCGGTCCGCACGCCCCGCCGCCGCAGCACGAGCGAAATCATCAGCAGGCCGAGTTCGTGGAGTTCGCCGGGCGCGCACGCGGCGATCACGCGCGGGCCGAACTCCCCGCCGCCCACCGCGTCCTGCAACGCCTCCAGCCGGGAGCGCAGGTACGCGCTCGCCCGGTGCTCGTGCGCCGCCGTGATCTCACCGCGCTCCCACAGGCTGCCGATCTCGGTCAGCACGGGCGTCAGCACCCCGGTCAGCACGTCCTCCACGGTGAGCTGCGCGTGCGCCCGCGACAGCACCTTGCCCGCCTGCCCGAGTTCGCCGGAGACGAGCGCGTTCAGCAACTCGGGGACGAAGGGACTCTCGGAGCCGCCATGTTCACGTGGGACCTCATCCTCCCCCCCGGCCCCCTCCAGCGTGAGCTGCGCCGCGCGGCCCGCCGGGACCCCGGCCCGCAGGTGCGACTGCATCACCTCGATCTGGGCGAGGTCGTGCGGGGAGTAGAGGCGGTAGCCGCTGGCGCTGCGGGCGGGGGCGGGGAAGCCGTAGCGCCGCTCCCACTGGCGCAGGGTGGCGGCGGCCACGCCCACGCGCGACTCCACCTCCGACGCGGTGAACATCGCTGTGGTGTCCGTGCCCCGTCCGGGGCTGCCCATGCCTTCCATCCTGTTCCTATTTCGACACGCGGCAGGGCAAGAGACCGTAAGGATTGATAGCGGTTGTGCTTGTAGCCTGCAAAGAAGGGGACGCATAGCCCGGCGTGGGATGGGCCACCTCCCTAGAATGGCGGGGCGACGTGGGGTGGGTCGCTGGGGAAGAATTGGGCGGTGGAGATGGTCAGACGCCCCCTCACCCCGGCCCTCTGCTCAGCAGCTCTCCGAGTCACCCACGAGGGGAGAGGAAGAAAAACATTCGCGCCTCCGCTCACCCTCCTCCTCTTGCCCCCTGACTCCCTGCCCATGCGTACCCTTACCGTCCCCATTCGGCTGCCTCTGCGCCGCCTGCTCGCCGTGTCGCGTCCGGCGCTGTGGGTCAATACGGTCGGGCCGCTGGTGACGGGGGTGTGGCTCACCGGGCACCTGTACACGCTCGATTCCGGCGTGCTGGCGCTCCTCGCGTACCTGACGCTGCCCTTCAACCTCCTGATCTACGGGCTGAACGACCTCGCCGACCGGGAGGAGGACGCCGCCTCGCCGCGCAAGGGGGGCTGGCAGGGGGCACGGCTGGGGGTGGGGGAGGCCGGGCCGCTGCTCGTCGCCATTCTGACCTTGAACGTGCCGTATCTGGCCGCGCTCGCGCTGGTGTTGCCGCCCGCCGCCCTCGCGGTGCTGCTGACGGCGGTGGCCCTCTTCACGGCGTACAGCCTGCCGCCCGTCCGGTTGAAAGGTCGCCCCGGCCCCGACGGGCTGAGCAACGTCGCCTACGCGCTGCCGCTCGCGCTGCCTGCCCTGGTCCTCGGCGCATCTGTGCCGTGGCTGCCCCTCGCCGCGCTGATGGCCTACTCGGTGGGCAAGCACGCCTTCGACGCCGCGCAGGACGTGCCCGCCGACCGCCTCGCGGGAACGCGCACGGTCGCCACCGTCCTCGGCGTGTCCGGGACCGCCCGCTACGCGCTGGGGTGGTTCGTGGTCGCGGGGCTGCTCCTCTGGCCCGTCAGCCGTCTCACCGCCGCCGCGCTGTGGCTCGTCTGCGGGGGCATGGCGCTGGCCCTGCTGCGTGAGCCGACGCCCGAACGCGCCGCCCGCCTCTACCCGCTGAGCATCGTCACGCCCTGGATCGTGGGGACGGTGGCGGGGGTGGGGCTGGTGTACCTGCTGGCGCGGGGGCTGTGGCCTTGAGCGGTCAGCCGTCAGCCGTCAGCCGTCAGCAAAGACACCACCCTCCCTCTCACAACCCACAACCCACAGCCCACAGCCTCTCCATCGGCATCCTCGGCGGCGGTCTCGCGGGTCTCGCGCTCGCCGCACTCCTGGCTGAGCGGGGGCACGCTGTCCACGTCTACGAGCGGGACCGGGCGGGCGGCAAGCTGCGGCGGGTCACGGTGGGGGGGCTGGAGTTCGACACCGGGCCGAGCCTCTTCACCTTTCCGGGGGTGTGGCGGGCGTTCCTGGCGCGGCTGGGGGAGGGGGACCCGCTGGACCTCCGACCGCTGCCCGGTGGGTTGGGTGTCCACCACACGCCGTTCGGCCCGGTGCCGCTGCCCGTCCCGGCGGGACATGAGCTGGAGGGGGCCTGGGAGGCGTACCGGGCGTCCGTCCAGCCCGTCGCGTCCCATATGGAAACGCTCCTCACCACGCCGCCGCGCCTGATGGACCCGATATTTCGGCGGGCGAGTGCGGCCCTGTTTCGTGTTCTGGGGGGCCACCTCACTGCCGAGGCGTGGGTGAGGGCACGGCGGTTGCCACCCGCCCTGGCCCACGCCGTCCGCACGCACGCGCTGAACGCGGGGCTGCCGCCGCAGGACGCGCCTGCCCTGTATGCCCTGCTGCCCGCTTTGATTGCGGGGAATGTCGCCCGGCCCGCGCGGGGGATGGGCACCCTGCTGGACACGCTGCTGGAATTGGGGAAGGCGAGCGGCGTGCGGGTGGAGGAGGGGGCCGAGATCGTCCGCGTGGACGCAGGCACCGCGACGCTTACCCTCATTGGGGGAGAGGTCCGGCGTCACGATCTCCTTGTCAGTGCGTTGGACCCGGCCCGCCTCGCCACGCTGAGGGGTCGTCCGGTGCGCTCGCCCGTCTCTCGCCGCACGGTGAGCGGAGTGGCCCTGTACGCCGCCCTGCCAGAATCTGCGCCGCTGCCCGCCACCTCCGTTCTGCCGCCCGCCAGCTTCGCCACCTTCCGCGCCGCCGTGAGGTCCGGAGCCTTGCCACCCGATACCCTCGCCCTCGTCCACGCGGACGGGCCACGCCTCGCCGTGCTGCTCACTGCGCCCGCCACCGCTGCTCACCTCGGCCCCGACCACCCGTGGGTCCGCCTACAGGTGGAGCGGGTGGAGCACACCCTCGGCGTGCCGGGCCTGCTCGCCTCCGCGCGGGACGTGGTGGCGCTGCCGCCCGCCCACTACGCGGCAGGTGGGCACCCCGGCGGCGCGATGTATGGGTCGGCCCTTCCTGTGTGGCGCGGCGGCCCCCTCCACCCACAGCCGTATCGCCCCGCCCCCCGGCTGTGGCAGGTCGGAACGGGCGTGCATCCGGGCGGCGGGATTCCGGCGGTGCTGGGTGGGGCGCTCATCGTAGACACGCTGCTGGCAGGGAATTAAAAAGCCGCCCCCGGTGTGGGAAGCGACCGAGATCGAGTTGTTCCGGCTTTGCTTCGGCGTGAAGGACAAGCGTTGCTTGCCACCCCTCTCCCCAGCCCCCTCCTGCAAGGGGAGAGGGCGGAAAAAGCCCGTTTTACACGCTTGTTTCGTGGTGCAGGTGGAGTTTCTTGAAGGGAGCAGAAGCAAGGAAGTCCATGTCCCGCCGCCACTTGCAGCTCAACGCCCCCCGGCCCTGCTGACGGCTGAGAGCTGACCGCTGAGAGCTGACCGCTCCCCTCACCACCGCTCCGTCACCGTCTTGAGCTGGAGGAAGTTCGCCAGGTAGTCCGGCCCGCCCGCCTTCGAGTCGGTGCCGCTCATGTTGTAGCCGCCAAAAGGTTGCACGCCGACGATGGCCCCCGTGATCTTGCGGTTGAAGTACAGGTTGCCGACCTCGAACTCGCGCCGCGCCTGCTCCAGCCGCGCGCGGTCATTGCTGCACACGCCGCCCGTCAAACCGTACTGGGTGGAATTGGCGATTTCGAGCGCGTGGTTCCAGTCGCGGGCACGCAACACGCTCACGACCGGGCCGAAGATTTCCTCCTGGGCGAGCCGGGCCTCCGGCTTCACGTCCCCGAAGATGGTGGGTTGGACGTAGTACCCTTTCTTGCTGCCGTGCTCGCCGGGGGCCTCGCCCCCCAGCAGCACTTTGCCCTCCTGCTGGCCGATCTCCAGGTAGCTGCTCACCTTGTCGAAGCTCATCTGATTGACGACCGCCGTGACGTTCGCGTTCTCCTCGCCCGTGCCCACCTTCAGCGCGCGGGCACGCTCCACGAAGGCCCCCACCACCCGGTCGTACACCTCGTCCACCACGATCAGGCGGCTCATGGCCGAGCACTTCTGCCCGTTGAAGCCGAAGGCCCCCTGCACCGCCGCCGTCACGGCCACGTCGAGGTCGGCGGTCTCGTCCACGATCATCGCGTCCTTGCCACCGAGTTCGAGGATGACCTTCTTGATCCACCGCTGGCCGGGCTGCACCCGCGCGGCGACCTCGTTGATGTGCAGGCCCACCGCCCGCGACCCCGTGAAGGTGATGAAGCGCGTCCGCGCGTGCGTGGTGAGGTACTCGCCCACCTCCGCGCCCACGCCGGGCAGGAACTGAAGGACCCCGGCGGGCAGCCCGGCTTCCAGCAGGATGTTCACCATGAGACCGGCGATGAGGCCCGAGTCCTCGGCGGGCTTGGCAATGACGCAGTTGCCCGCCACGATGGGCGCGGCGAGCATCCCCAGGAAGATCGCGCACGGGAAGTTCCACGGCGAGATGGACACGCCCACGCCGAGCGGCAGGTACATCAGCCCGTTCTCCTCGCCCTCGTACCACGTCGTCTCGGCGGCCCCGAAGCCCGCGTACTTCATCGCGCTGCGGGCGTAATACTCTAGGAAGTCGATGGCCTCGGCCACCTCCACGTCCGCCTCGGCGTAGTTCTTGCCGACCTCCACGCTCATCAGCGCACACGCTTCCAGGCGGCGGCGTTTCAGGATCGCGGCGGCTTTCAGCAGGATTCGGGCGCGGGCGTCCATGTCCCACGTCTTCCACGTCTCGAAGGCCCGCCACGCGCCCTGGAGCGCACGCTCGGCGTCCTCGACCGTCGCCTTCGCCGTCGTCCCCACGACCTCGCAGGTGTCGCAGGGGTTGAGGGAGGTCAGCTTTTCCGCCGTATCCACCCGCTCACCGTCGATGACGAGGGGGTAGTGCTTGCCGAGCAGTTCGGCGCGAACCTTCTTCAACGCTGCCTGGTACGCCTCGACGTTCTCGGGCCGGGTGAAGTCGATGAAGGGCTGGGGGCGGTAGTCCTGAATCTTGAGCATGGGGTTATCCTTTCAAGCCTTAAAAGCGGCCATAGCGGTAGCGGTCGAGGAAGAGGGCATCTTCTCGGTCGTCGTGACGGAAGTACCCTTCATCGGAGTCGAGGTGCCAGGGTTCGCCGGGAAATAACATTCCCCAAAGGTCTGCAAACATCTCCTCAGGTGTATCGGTGATGTCGGGGAGTGCATCCTGCGTGTACCACTCCCACTCCTTCTTAGAGAAGAAATTGAGCGCGTATCTCAGAGTCTCCTTGACCATGCGTTGCTGTACGACGCTGAGATCATTGAGTTCTGGGATCAAGTAATTCTCGCAGAGAAGAGCGCGACTGGTGGCGTTCTCCATATTGAGTCGGTTGAGAGGATGATCGTCGGCGTCGATGTGCCACCCGGTCGCCCAAAGAAACTCTCTCAGCCAGTAAGCGTTGACTCGTACGGAGCTGTCCACTTCTCCACCTCACCCCGGCGGCACGAGGTCGAACAGCGAATCCTCGGGGCGGTCGACGCGCCGGGCGTGCGGGTCGTGGGCGGGCAGCCCTGCCGGGAAGAGGCGTCGGGCGACCTCCGTGAGAAAGACGCGCGGGTGCGGCGGCGCGAAGGGCAGGCTGCCGAGCAGGAACCACGCGAGGTCACGGTCGTCGAACTCGGCGAGGGCGTAGGCCCAGGTGCGGGCGAGGGCCGCCTCCTGCGCCTCCCCCAGCACGTCCAGATGCGGGATGAGCAGCGTGGCGATGGCGTCCAGACCGTCCGGAGTGCGCGGGTCCACGTACTCCAGCGGGTGATCGTGCCCGCCCACCGCCCAGCCGATCATGCCGAAAAACTGCCGCAGGTAGAAGCCGTTGACATGGCCGGGGTCGGGAAAGGTCACTCGTTCTCACCGAGAATGGTGGGCACGCTGTCCCGCGCGAACTCGTCCACGGTGCGGGGCGACCGCCCCAGCAACCCGGCCAGCTCGGGCGTCACTCGCCCCGCGAGGCCGAAGCGCGCGGTCGCGTAGATGCCCTCCATCACGACGATCTGCCCGGTCGCCACCCCGCGCGCCCGCATGTGGCGGAAGAAGGTGATCGGATTGGGATCGGTATAGCGAATTGGGTGCCCCGTCACTGCCGTGAGCCTGCGGGCGACCTCCTCGTAGGTCAGCGCCTCGCTCCCGGTCAGCTCGTAGGCGCGGTTCGCGTGCCCGTCCCCCGTTAGCACCACCGCCCCCGCCTCGCCCACGTCGCGCACGTCCACGAAGCTCGTGCGGCCCTTCCCGGCGGGCACGTAGATTTCACCCTTCCGCAGCTCCGGCAGGTGCGTCGTCGTCAGGTTCTGCATGAAGAAGGAGGGGCGCAGGAAGGTGGACTCGGCCCCGCTCTCCTTGAGATACTTTTCCAATTTCGCGTGCGGCACGAAGGTCAGGCGCTCGGCCCCTTGCAGCGAGAGCAGCACCATCCGCTCCACGCCCGCGCCGAGCGCCACGTCGAGGGCGGGCACCATGTCGCGCTCGACCTGACTCAGTTGGGGCGGGCGGGTAATGAACAGCCGCCTCACTCCCTGAAGGGCAGAGACGTAGGTGCGGCGGTTGCCGAACTCGAACCCCGCGTACTCCAGCCCCGGCGCGTCCCCGAACTCCTCGTGTGCCCGCTCCGGCCTCCGGGCCAGCACCCGCACCCGCGCTCCCCGCGCAAGCAGCGCCCGCACGAGCGGCGTGCCCACGTTGCCAGGTGCCCCCGTCACCCCGATGAGGTCCACGGCTCAGCCCCCGGCCTTCCGTGAAAATTGAGCCTGTGTTGGAACGTTCGTCATCTCGGCACTCCTGAACATAGGGGACAGTGTGGTGGTCTTCGTCTAGCGCCGGATGAGGGTAATGGAATTGACATTCCCCTCCAGACCGGAGTCGGCGTCGAAGCGGACCCGCCCGCCGCTGCTCTTGCCCTCGCGCAGAAACCACAGCATCTCGATCAGGTAGCCGATGGAACGGTCGCCCAGGGTCACGGTCAGTTCTCCCCCGTTGCCCAGGCGGACCTCGAAGGTGTCCCCGGTGGGGTCGGGCTCCGGCATCCCGGCTCAGCCCCTCAGCATCCCGCGCAGCACGAACATCACGTTGGCGGGGCGCTCGGCGATGCGGCGGGAGAAGTACGGATACCAGTCGTAGCCGTAGGGGATGTACGCCCGCACCCGGTAGCCCCGCGCGGCGAGGTCGCGCTGGAGGTCGCGCCGGATGCCGTACAGCATCTGGAACTCGAAGGCGTCGCGCGCAATGCCGTGCGCGAGCGCGAAATGCTCCACGTCCCCGATGATGCCCTCGTCGTGGGTGGCGACGTTGACATAGTTGCCCGCCTTCATATGCGCGAACACCAGCCGACGGTACGCCGCGTCCACGTCCGCCTTGTTCGGCATGGCGACCGTCTCGGGTTCGAGGTACGCGCCCTTCACGATGCGGAGGTTGGGCCGCAGGTCGTCCAGCCCGTCCCGGTCGGCCTCCGAGCGGTAGAGGTAGCTCTGGAGAACGGTGCCGACATGCTCGCGCCCGAACTCGCCCACCAGGGTGCGGAACTGCGCCAGCGTCACGTCCACGCGGGGGTGGTCCTCCATGTCCAGGCACACGAAGCCGCCGTACTCCCGCGCCCTCCCGACGATGCGCCGCGCGCTCGTGAGGCCGAGGTCCTGACCGTTCCCCTCACCACCCTGCACCGTCATCCCCTGCCCGACGCTGGAGAGCTTCACGCTGACGTAGGGCTTCTGCCCGGCGGCGTGCGCGGCGTCCAGCAGCCTCAGCACGTTCCCCGCGAACTCGTTCGCCGTCTCGGGCGACGTGACGAACTCGCCGAGGAGGTCGAGGTTGCCGAGGATGCCGTCACCTGCCAGCTCCCTGACGGCGGCGATGGCGCTGCCTACGTCCTCGCCCGCCACGAAGCGCCGCGCCAGGTTGGAGCCGCGCGAACGGACGAGGGCCTCCACGGGCTTCTGCCCCGAGACGGTAAGGACGGCCTTGCGGTACATCTGGTCGATCATGGTTGCTCTCCGAGGTCGTGCAGGACGAGGGCGGCGAAGGTACGGACGTGGACTCGGGCGGCTTCTCTGGCGGCCTCCGCGTCGCGGGCGAGGATGGCGGCGAGGATGGCGGCGTGCTGCGCCTCCGTCTGGGGGTGGGCATTGTATGTGCGCGTCTGGTGCTTGATGAGCGTGACCCGCAGCGCCAGCCCGCGCGCGAGGTCGGCGAGGGCGGCGTTGTGTGCGGCGAGCGTCACCCTCTGATGAAAGGCGAGGTCCAGCCGCGTCTGCTCGCGGTAGTCCTCCCCCCGCACCCCGTTCAGGGCCGAGAGCGCGGCGTTCAGGCGGGCGGCGTCGGCGGGCGTGTGCGACCCGGCGGCGAGGGCGGCGGCCAGGCCGTCCAACTCCTCGCGCACCACGTAGGTCTCCCGCGCCTCGGTGGCGGAAACGGTGCGGACGCGCACGCCCTTGTTCGCCTCCGCCACCAGCAGCCCGTCCTGCGTCAGCCGCATCAGCGCCTCGCGGATCGGCGTGCGGCTCACCCCCAGCCGCTCCCCGAGTTCGACCTCCCCCAGCCGCTCCCCCGGCGCGATCTCGCCGTCCAGCACGGCCTGTCTCAGGTGCCCATACACGCCGTCCCGCACGAGGGTGGGGCGCTCGAAGGAGGTCATAGTGGATACTGTATACAATCCTTGCCGGGGAGTCAAAGGGAGGAGCTTTCAGCCGTCAGCTTTTAGCGGTCAGCAGCAGGTGATAGAGCCGCTGCCTCCGATCTGCTTGCGGGAGAACACACCCTCTGGCCGCCCCCACCTCGTAACGCCTGATGTCAAGAGAAAGTGAGCGTTCCAGACGTGCCATTTGCTCCCTCCCTCCTTGTGGGGGACTCGGAGAGCTGCTTGCAGAGGGTCGGGGAGGGGGTGACGAGCAACGCTCGTCCTTCTGCCAGACGGCGAAAATATAGCCACTGCCCGATCTGTGGTTCAACTCAGGCGTTTGTGGGGAAAGCTGGGAAGTGGTAGTCAGCCTCTCCTGCCCAGGCTCAGTCCCCCGCCCGCTGCTCCTTCGCCTCCCGCTCGCCCGCGCGCTCCTCGTCCACCATTTTCTCCCCCTTCTCCCCGACGAGGGGGGCGAGCCAGCCCAGGGTGAAGAGGAAGAGGGCGGTCGACCCCGCCGCCAGCACGTAGAGATGCAGGCCACACGCCACCCCGACGCCCGCCGTGGCGAGGAGGCCCGCCGCCGTCGTGAGGCCCTTCGCCCCCTCGCCCCGACGGTCGGAGAAGATAGCTCCCGCGCCGAGGAAGCTCACGCCGCTGACGACCGCGCCGAGCACGCCCACGAGGTCGAAGCGGACCTGCGAGGAGTCGTCCGCGAAGCGCACGATCAGGGTGTCGGCGAGCACGACGAAGAGGGCCGCGCTCACGCCCACGAGGATGTGCGTCCGCAGGCCCGCGCTGCGGTTGCGCCGCTCGCGCTCCCAGCCGATGAGGCCACTGAGCACGAACGCGGCGACCAGGCCCTCCATCAGCCGCAGCTCCGCCCAGAAGCCTTCCACATGGGCAGCGTAGGCCGGACGGGACCAAAACGCTCTGGCCCGTTCCTTCAGCCGTTTGTCATGGGAGCGTCAGGGAGTCACTGAGGCCCGTCAACTGTTGCCCAGCCAGCGTCGGCGGCAGCGTAGGCACTTGCGTCACGACTTGCCACTCCCAGGAGGACCGGACCGCCGACCGCTCCCGTCACTCCGCGTAAACAGGCTCAATGGGGAAGATGCGGTCGGCCAGCGTCTCCAGGCTGCGATGTCCGGCACGCTTCTGACAGCTCTCGGTGCCCAGGCACAGCGTCACGTAGCGGGTGCGGCGGGCGGCGACGACCACGCGGTAGAGGGCGGCCTCGCTGCGCGAGCGGGTGTAGTGGCACAGGTCGCAGTGCAGGGCGTTGCGCCCCTTCGGCTCGATGGGCGTGAACTCGGCCAGTTGCTCACCGTGGACGAGCGCGAGGCGACCGTCCGCCACCGGGTACAGCCCCAGCGTGGGCGGCCCGCCCCCCGGCTCCTCGCCGAACAGCTCGCGGTACGACTCGGGAAACAGTTCCCGCAGCACGTCGCGGGCGCTGTGACGCTTGGGTGGAGGATCGCTCATGGGGGGCAGTGTAAGGGGACCGGGAAGGACGGAACGTGCCAGGGCTGACGCCGGGAAGAGAGCTTTGAAGATGATGGGCGGTTGCGACTGTGGGCGTCTGCAACGTCGCGCTGAACGACGGGACCGTTGAGACCGGGAGGGGTGGCAAGTCCTGCTTGCCCCATCGCGCGACGCCTCCCCGAACCCTGAGAACCGTGCCCCCCGCCCCGTCCGCCCTGAGTTGAAGCTCTAGAATCGGCGAGTGAGACGGGATGCGCTGAGATTCATTCCTTCCGGTCGGGTGCCGGAGGAGTCGTTACAGCGTGAGTCCCGCGTTTGCCTCCCCCACGCTCCGGCGCAGGAGGCCCCATGAGGTCGCGCAGCACGACCCGCAGCGGCATCGTGATCCGGCGGCGCGTGACGCCCGCTGGCGACATCATCGTCACGCTGCTCACGCCGCAGGGCAAGGTGAAGGCCATCGCGCGGGGCGGGGTGCGCGGGCCGCTCGCCAGCCGCCTGAACCTCTTCCACCACGTCGGCGCGCAGGTGTACCAGACGCCGCAGGCCGACCTCGCCACCGTGCAGCAGGCCGTACTGGAAGGGGCGCTGCCGAGGCTGGCCGAGCCGGAGCGGTACGCCTTCGCGCACCTGATGGCCGAACTCGCCGACGCGCTCTTTCAGGAGGGCGAGTTCAGCGAGCAGGCGTTCGACCTCTTCGCGGGGGCCTTGCGCGGCATCTCCCACCAGCCGGACCCGGAGTGGGTGGCCCTCGTGATGAGCCACAAGCTGCTGGGGCTGGCGGGGTTCGTCCTCCAGACCGCCCGCTGTGCCCGCTGCGGCGCGGCCCACCCCGAACACCCCGACCCCCTCGGCGGCCAACTCCTGTGCGGCGCGTGCGCGAGTCTGTCCGCCTACCCGCCCACGAGTCTGGACTTCCTGCGAAACGTCGTGCGCCGTCCCGTGCGCGCCAGCATGGAGGCCCCCGTCCCCGATGACGAGCGGCCCGCGCTGTGGCGGGCGCTGGAACGCTTCGTGACCGTGCAGGTGGGGAACGTGCAGAGCTGGCGGCAGTTGGTGCCCCATGCGTCGGTCGTTCAGGCCGGGGTGCCGTCCTCCGGGGTGCGCGGGTAACGTGACACGTCGAGGTTGATTCTGAACCGCCCCAGAGCGGCAAGCAATTCGTATGGGAATGAATCAACGTGGTGGGCCACATCCCGTTCCTCGATGCCGAAGTCGAGCGTTCGATCATCCACACCGGGAAACTCTGATAACACCAGCAACGCGGCCTCATGTCGTTGCATAAAGGCGAGAGCATCCATAATCTGCTGCTCGGCAGCCTGCATATCGGCCCCGCTGACCTCTGCGTTGAACGAGGAGAATTCGTGGGGGCGGCCAGAGAAGTTCAATTCGCCTCGCCGACGGATGAGGTAGGGCGAGAAGTCCAGTTGAGCAAGGAGACGGTCTATCTCAAAGTCCAGACCGGCGACGCGTAAGACGGCAGACACCTCCTCAGCGTAGGGCACCGAACGAAAGAGAAGAGACCGACTCCTGTGTGGCGGGTCGGTCTCAAGAACGGTCGAAGACTTCTCTATCGTGGCCGGTTCTTCTCGATAAAATCAATCATCTGTTGCCGCGTTCCCCCCAGGAATGTCAGGGGACGGGCGACCGCCGCGATGATGGTGACGTGGTTGAGGCGCGGGAGCACCGTGCGGGTGACGGGCACGCCCGCGCGCCTCAGCGCCGCTTCCAGACTCAACGCGTTCTGCGGGTAGACGGTGGTGTCGTTCGCGGCGACGAGGAGGAGGTGGGGCGGCGCGTCCCTCCTCACGTGGCGGTCGGGCATGACCTGATCGGGGGTGCTGCCCTCGGGGAACGCGACCCGGCTGTCGAACTGGCGGAAGTCGTAGGAGTACGGCCCGGCGATGCCGATGACGCCCCGCACAGCGCGGATGGGCACGCCCGCCTCACGCAGCCAGCGCTCGTTGTCCACCGCCTCCACCGCGTTGAAGGCTCCCGCCGAGTGCCCGGTCATGAACAGCACGTCGGGGTCGCCGCCGAACTTGCCGCCGTTGTCGCGCAGCCACCTCAACGCAGAGGCCGCGTCCTGCACGAAGGCGGGGTAGCGGTTCTGCGGCGCGAGGCGGTAGTTCATCACGCCCGTCACGTACCCGGCGCGGGCCAGGCTCTCGCCGACGAAGCGGTGGATGGCCTTGTCGCCCCCCTGCCACGAGCCGCCGTGGACGAACAGCACGATGGGCGCGTTCCGGGCGCTGGGCGGCGCGTATACGTCCAGCACATTGCGCGCGTCCGGGCCGTACCTCTGGTCGGTGGCGACGGTCAGGCCACGGGTGTTCACGGCGCGGTTCAGGGTGCCGGGCAGGTCGGCGGTGGCGGAACAGGCGGTCAGGGCGGCGGTCACGGTCACGGCCAGCACGCCGAGGGTCAGGGCGCGGGGGAGGCGGCGGGGGCGCGTCATGCCCGGCAGGCTAGCGGCTGGCCCGGCGGGGCGCGGGCGCAGGGGGCACACTCCGACTTGAGGATGGCTTGACGTTGGGCTTACCCGGCAGTCAGACCCGTGACCCGGCGTGCCTTCCCACACTCGCGCCCGCCACCGCCGCGTTAGGCTGCCCGTAATGGCGTCACGCACACACCTTACGGACGCGCTGGTGATCGGCGGCGGTCCCTCCGGGCTGGGGCTGGCCGCCGAACTCGCCGCGTGCGGGCTGAGCGTGCGCCTCGTCGCGCCCCACCCGCCGCGCCCCTTTCCCGCCACCTATGGCGCGTGGCTGGACGAGGTGCCCGCCCCCGTCCGCCCCTGCCTCGCCGACGTGTGGACCGACGTTCGGGCGTACACCGGGGAGGACCCCACGCCCCTCCTGCGGCCCTATGCCATGTTCGACAACGCCCGCCTGCTCGACACGCTGCTCACGCGGGCGGGGCCGCGCCTGACGTGGACCGTTGGCATGGTGCAGCACGCCGAGCAGGTGGGGGAGGGTTGGGAGGTCACGGGCGCGGGCGGTGAGCGGTGGCGCGCCCGGCTCGTCGTGGACGCGGGGGGGCACGGCGGCGGTGTGACGCGGCCCGTGCGCCCGCACGGCGCGGCCCTCCAGACGGCCTTCGGACTCGTGGCCCGCTTCGACCGCCCGCCCGGCCCACCCGGCGGCATGGTCTGGATGGACTACCGGGCCGGACACCTCCCGCCGGACGAGGTGCGCGCCGCGCCGACCTTCCTCTACACCATGCACCTCGGCGGCGACCGTTACCTCGTGGAAGAGACGAGCCTGATCGCCCGCCCCGGTCTGACGCGCGCCCTGCTGGAGCGCCGCCTCCACGCCCGTCTCGCCGCGCAGGGCACGCCCCCCCGCGAAATCGAGACGACCGAGTGGGTCGCCTTCCCCATGAATACCGCCGCGCCCGCGCCCGGCCCGGTCCTCGCCTTCGGGTCGGCGGCGGGCCTCGTCCACCCCATCAGCGGCTTTCAGATGGTCGGGGCGCTGGCGGACGCGCCGGGGGTCGCTTGCGCGGTGGCCGGGGCGCTGGACATGCACAGTCCAACCCAGGCTGTCCGGGCCGGGTGGGACGCCCTGTGGCCGCCCGAGCGCCGCGCCGCCCGCGAGATTTCGCTGCTGGACGCCGAGGCCCTGCTCGCCCTGCCGGGGGACATGCTGCCCGCGTTCTTCCGCGCCTTTTTCGCGCTGCCCGCCGCCGAGTGGCACGCCTTCCTCTCGCCGCGCACGGGGGCCGGGGCGATTGCCCGCACCATGCTCAAGGTCTTCGCCCACGCCCCGAACCGGGTGCGTGTACCCCTCGCCCGCGCCGCGCTGGGGCAGGCCGAGGTGAGTGGGCGGGCGCTGCGGGCGGCGGCGGGGGTGGGGTGAAGAGTAAAATCCTCAAGTTCCCTACAATTTGATGAACGGCTGACTACCACGATATTTCTTGCAGTTTTTCAGAAATTATCCTCTATTTCATTCAACCTCCAGTTTATATCGTTCATCATCTGAATCGCAAACTTCGGAACTGAAAGAAGAAGAATCCTAACCTGCGGAATGATCAGAAAAACAGTTAAGGTGAACAGAAAATTATTCGAATCGTAGCTATAGTTAAAAAACACCTCCCTTGCTTCAAATGTAAAGGTAATCCAAACAATGGCATAAAATGTGCCAACGACCAAATATAAGATCGGGTAAAACTTCCCCTCCTTGTAATAAAATTTCTTGAGAAGAATCCACAATATTCTAAAATATTTAGGAAAGCCGGTTATAGCGACACAGGTAAAAAGGTAGAGTACAAAGCTATATACAGCTACAACAAGAAAATGGGAGTTGAATATATACTCTATCACTTCAAAGGGTGGATGCTTTAGACGAATTTCGATGAGTTCATTTATTCCAGGTAGTAGTTCAAAGAGCCATGTCATAATGTACGTATGTACGCCTCAAAAAGGCTGAAGTTCCTCACGCTGCTTAATTGAATCTTCATTCAAGAAACATTCTCTATACTGTCCCTATGTCCCTGCTCGACATGATCGGCCCCGTGATGATCGGGCCGAGCAGCAGCCACACGGCGGGCGCGTGCCGTCTGGGGCTGGTTGCCCATCATCTCCTCGGGGAAGCGCCCCGGCGGGCGACCATCGGCCTGCACGCCTCCTTCGCCAAGACGGGGCGCGGCCACGGCACTCACCTCGCGCTCGTGGCGGGGCTGCTGGGGTACGCGCCCGACGACCCCCGCTTGCCGAAAGCCTTCGAGGAGGCCGAGGCGGCGGGATTGACGGTGGAGTTCCGCGACGTGGACCTCGGCGACGTTCACCCCAACACGGCCCACCTCGACCTGCACGGCGAGACGGCGGCGGTGACGGTGCAGGGCAGCTCCACGGGCGGCGGCGTCATCCGGGTGACGGAGGTGGGCGGCCTCGGCGTCAACTTCGGCGCAGCCAGCCCCACGCTGCTGCTGCGCTACCCCGACGCGGTGGGCATGATCGCCCGCGTGGCGAGCACGGTCGCCGCCGACGGCGTGAATATCGCCACCCTGACCTGCACCCGCGAGAACCGGGGCGGCCAGGCCCTTCTCGCCATCGAACTCGACCAGCCCCTCAGCCCCGAAGCCCTCGCCTTCCTGCGCCGCTGGCCGGACATGGGGTGGGTGCGGTTGCTGCCGAAGCTCATGGACGGCTAGCACCGTCCGTCGAGGAGTCGAGGAGTCGAGAAGTCGAGAAACCCCGGTGGCATCTCTCCCTCGACCTCTCGACTTCCAGACCCCTCGACCCACTTCAAAGGAGTTCCCCCCATGACCACCCTCCACGACCTCATGACCGCCCCCTCGCCCGCCTCCGCGTGGGTGCTCGCGCAGGACTGCGCCGAGACGGGGCTGGACCCGGCGGACATCCGCGCGGAGATGGCCCGCCGCATCGGGGAGATGCGGGCGTCGGTCGAGCGGGGCCTGCGAAGCGACGCGAAGAGCATCACGGGCATGGTGGGCTGGAACGCGAAGGGGTTGTGGGACGCGCCGGACGTGCTGGGGGCACCGCTGCTGAGGCGGGTGCAGGCCTACGCGATGGCCGTGAACGAGGAGAACGCCCGCATGGGCCGCATCGTCGCCGCGCCGACGGCGGGGAGCGCGGGCACGATTCCGGGGGCGCTGCTCGGCGTGGCCGACCACCTCGGCATCGGGGACGAGCGGCTGGTGGACCCCCTCATCCTCGCGGCGGGCGTGGGCAAGGCGATCAGCAAGCGCATGTTCATCTCGGGCGCGGCGGGCGGCTGTCAGGCCGAGATCGGGTCGAGCGCCGCGATGGCCGCCGCCGCCGTCACCGAACTGCTCGGCGGCAGCCCCCGCGCCTGCGTCCACGCCGCGTCCCTCGCCCTGATGAACACCATCGGCCTCGTGTGCGACCCGGTGGGCGGCTACGTGGAGGTGCCCTGCGTGAGCCGCAACGCCTTTTTCGCCGTTCATGCGGTCAGCGCGGCGCAACTCGCGCTCGCCCAGCTCGAATCCTTCATCCCGCCCGACGAGGTGGTGGGGGCGATGGCGCAGGTCGGGCGACTCATGCCCGCCGAACTCCGCGAGACGGCGGAGGGCGGGCTGGCCCAGACGCCGACGGGCCGCGCGGTGGCGGCGCGCATGGAGGGGCGCGAGGAGAGCGCGGGCGGGATGATCGAGTTGCCGATGGTGTGAGCGCGCGGGAACCTACAGCACGCCCCGGTACATCTCGTCGAGGGTCAGCGAACGGTTCAGGCAGGGAATCGCCGCCTGCCCCTCCCCGCGATGCTCGCGCATGGACCAGCCTTCCTCCCCGCGCTGGTACTCCACGACATACCGCTCGTCCTGCGCCACGATGAGGTAGGTCTGGAGGGTCGGGATCGCCGTGTAGACCGCGTGCTTGTGGCGGCGGTCGTTGTGCGCCGTGCTGCCGGAAAGGACTTCCACGAGCAGGCAGGGCGAAATCTCGTAGGAGCGGTCGGGCTGTTCGCCACCACACACCAGCATCACGTCGGGATAGAAATAGCTCGATGTAGCCCGGCTGTAGAGCTTCATGTCGGACTGGCAGAGGCGGCAGCCCTGGCGGTCGGCGTCGGGCAGGAGCGCCGCCATGACACGTCCGCTGATCCGCACATGCTCCCCGCTCGCCCCCGCCTGAGCGTGTAGAGGGTACGCGTTGCCCCCCACATATTCCCGCTTGTAGGGACTCTCGCGCTCGGAACGCAGGTACTCGGCCTCGCTCATGGCCCCCTCCGAGCCAGCAGGGGGGCGGCGTCCGTCATGGGGTCATCTTACGGCGATAGGCAGAGAACCTGCCTTCAATTCAGGTCGGCATATTCAGCCCCAACGCCTCCTGCAACTCCGCGTGGCTCCTGAGCACCCGCGCCGCGCCCACGTCCAGAAGAGCCTGAGTGTTGGCGGGGTGGGCGTGCCCGGTGGCGAGCATTCCCCACACGGTCGCGCCCGCCGCCACGCCCGCCGTCGCGCCCGTCAGGCTGTCCTCCACGACGACGCAGCGGACGGGGGGAACGCCGAGGGCCGCCGCCGCGTGGACGTAGATGTCGGGTTGGGGTTTTCCGCGCCCATGAACGGACCCGAGGTCATAGGCATGACCGCCAATGAGGTCGGCCAGCCCCGCCTTGACGAGCTTGGGGTGCAGCTTTCCCGGCTCGGTGTTGCTCGCCACCGCGAAGGGGATGCCCGCCGCGCGCAGGGCCGCTAGGGTCGCGTGGGCACCCTCGATGGGGAGAAGTTCCTCGAAGACGGCCTCGAATCGTCCGTCCAGGAAGGTCTGAAAGTCCTTGGGCGGGGTCCAACCGTGGTCGGTGCGGAGCCAGTCGTAGACGGCGGAATGGGTGCGGCCCACGACCGCCGCCGCGAAGTCCTCCACGGTGAAGGTCAGGCCGTGCTCGCCCAGCGCCTCGACCCAGGCGCGGCTGCCCAGGCCCTCGCTGTCCACGAGCACGCCGTCGAAGTCGAAGAGGATGGCGTCGAAGGGCAGCCCGCTCACTGCGTGTCCCCCTCCGGTCCGTTCTCCCACCCGGCGAGGATGTGGACGTGGGTGTGAAAGACCATCTGCCCTCCTCCGGGTCCGCAGTTCACGACGAGGCGGTAATCCTGGGCGTGCTGGCGGGCCACCCTCGTGGCGGTGAGGAACAACTCGCCCATCTCGGCGGCATCCTCGATCTCGTCCACGCGCGCCGTCACCCGTTTGGGGATGACGAGGAGGTGGATGGGGGCCTTCGGCGCGATGTCGCGGATGGCGATGAAGCGGTCGTCCTCGTATACCACGTCGCTGGGGAGTTCGCGGGCGATGATGCGCGTGAAGAGGGTGCGGGCGGGCAGAGGCTCGGCGTTGTCCATGCCTTCACTCTAAGGGGGCGGCGGGCGGGGGGGCTTCAGACTTTGGGCATGAGCCGAAGCCCCTTTCGTCCCCCCAAGCGTCTGCTGCTCGCCGCCGGGCTGGCCGCCCTCGTGGGCCGCCGCGCCCTCGTCGCCCCCTACCACCTGACGGGCCGGAGCGTCCTGATCACGGGCGGCTCGCGCGGGCTGGGGCTGGCGCTCGCCCGCGAGTTCGTCGCCCGTGGTGCCCGCGTGACCCTGCTCGCCCGCACCGCCGCCGACCTCGACCGCGCCGCCGCCGACCTGCGGGGCCGGGGAGGAACCGTCCACACGATCACGGGCGACGTGACGAACAAGGCCGACCTCGACCGCGCCGTGGAGGAGACCGCCCGCGTTCACGGTGGGCTGGACGTGCTCGTGAACAACGCGGGGCTGATTCAGGTCGGGCCGCTGGAGAACATGACGGAGGAGGACTTCCGCGAGATCATGGAGATCAACGCCTTCGCGCCGCTGCGGCTGACCCGTCTCGCCCTGCCGCTGCTGCGCGCGTCGAAGGGGCGGGTCCTGATCGTGTCGTCCATCGGGGGCAAGGTCGCCGTGCCGCACCTCACGCCGTATTCCTTCAGCAAGTTCGCCGTGACGGGGCTGGGTCAGGCCCTGCGCGCCGAACTCGCCCGCGACGGCGTGACCGTCACCACCGTCTGCCCGTGGCTGATGCAGACGGGCAGCCCCCGCCACGCGCGGGTCAAGGGGCAGGCCCAGAAGGAATACGCCCTCTTCGCCACCGCCGACAACCTCCCCCTGCTGTCGCTGGACACCGCCGAGGCCGCCCGCCGCTGCGTGGATGCCCTCGTGCGCGGCGACGCCGAGGCGATGATCGGCGGTCCCGCCCTGCTGCTGCGTTACGCCCAGGCCCTCGCCCCGCAACTCACCGCCGACTTCCTCGCGCTGGGCAACCGCTTCCTGCCCGGTCCCACGCCCAGCAACGAGGGCATGAGGGGAGCGGAGGCCGAGACGCCCCTCACGCGGAACAACCCGGTCAAGCGGGCGTCGGAGGCGGAGTACAACGAGGGGGGAGCTGAGAAGCCCGTTGGCTGAGTGGCTGGGCCTGTTCACCCCCTCACCTACGGAGCCGTGTCAGTCCCGGCCTCCCCCAGGGAACGGTTGATGTGAATCACGAACTGGAGAGAAGGAGTGTTTTCATCGTCTTGAAGAAGGACGAGCGTGGTTCGTCACCCCTCTCCCCGGCCCTCTCCCGCAAGGGGAGAGGGAGAACGACACAACGTCTGGCACGCCCGCTCTTGTACATCCGGCATTCAAGGGGCAAAAGCACAGACCTCCTCTACCGGGGCGGGCGCGGCAGCCCCTCGTTCCCCAGCACCTCGTCGAAGGGGGAGACGGGGACGGCGCGTTTGTGGCGGGTCGCTATGAACAGCGCCTCCAGCCGCTCGGCGACCTGCTCCGGCACCTCGCGGCCTTCCAGGTAATCGTCGATCTGCCCGTAAGTTACACCCAGGGCCACCTCGTCGGGGAGGCCGGGGCGGTCGTCCTCCAGGTCGGCGGTGGGGACCTTGCGCCAGGTGCTCTCGGGTGCGCCGAGGTGCTGAAGAACTCGCGCCCCCTGCCGTTTCGTCAGGCCCGTCAGCGGCGTGAGGTCCACCCCGCCGTCCCCGTACTTCGTGAAGAAGCCCGTCACCGCCTCCGCCGCGTGGTCGGTGCCCACGACGAGGAGGTTTTCCTGCCCAGCGACCGCGTACTGGGCGATCATCCGCTCGCGCGCCTTGATGTTGCCGCGCACGAAGTCCCGCAGCGGCGTGCCCAGCGCCTCGTGGGCGGCCTCGGCGCTCGCGTCGGCAGCCCCCTTGATGTTCACGGTCACGGTGCGGTCGGGCCGGATGAAGGCGAGTGAGGTCCGCGCGTCCACCTCGTCCGCCTGCACCCCGTAGGGCAGCCGCATGGCGAGGAAGGTCGCGTCCCCGCCCCCTTCGCGCACCCGCTCGGCGGCGAGCTGGCACAGCCGCCCGGCCAGCGTGCTGTCCTGCCCGCCGCTGATACCCAGCACGAAGCCGCGCGCCGGGGTCTGCCGCAGGTAGGCTGCCAGAAAGGCCGCCCGGCGCTCCACCTCGGCGGCGGGGTCTATCTCGGGACGGACGTGCAGCTCGCGGCGGATGTGCTCCCGGAGGGCAGGGTCGGAGGGCATGGCGGGAGTGTAGATCGGCAGTTCGGGGAAGGGGGAGAGAGTCAAGCTCCCGTGAACGGGACGAGCACGCGCGGCCTCGCCTTCCCTCCACTCATGGTGGGAGGGCTTCGAGAAGGGGTGCTTTTTCCCCTCCCCCTTGTGGGGGAGGTTGGGTGGGGGGTAGCAAGCAACGCCTGTCCAGGCTTTTCGACGGCGGAAGGACGGTGGAAGAAGGTCCCCGAACGCCCGCCCCGCCCTACTCCCCCACCATCGTCACGACGACCTTGCCGCGCACCTCCGGTCCCTCGGCGTACTCGTGGGCGGCGCGGATGTCCTCCAGCGGGAAGGTGCGGTCGAGCGGCACCCGCAGTTCCCCGGCGTCGATGAGGCGCGAGAGCAGGGCGAGGTCCAGCCCGCGTTCCGCCGTCCGCACGCCCGTGAAGCGCGGCCCCGTTTGGCTCAGGCTCGCCCACATCTCGGCGGGGTGCAGGGGAACGGGTTTGGTGCTCACGAGCCGCCCGCTCGGCGTCAGGGCCTCCCGCGCCCGCGTGAAGGGCAGGGCGGGCGGCGTGTCGAGGATGAGGTCCCACCGCTCCCCGCCGCTCAAGTTCAGCTCCCCGGTGGCGACGACCTCGTGGGCACCGAGACTCCGCACATAATCCAGCTTGGCGGCCCGTGCGACCCCCGTGACGTGGGCACCGAACAGCCGCGCCAGCGCCACCGCGAAGGCACCGATGCCGCCCGCAGCGCCGTACACGAGGACCCGCTCGCCCGCGCGCAGCCGCCCCACCCCGCGCAGGGCCTGGAGGGCGGTCAGCCCGGCGAGGGGCACCGCCGCCGCGTGCGTCAGGGGCAGCGTGGCCGGAGCGAGGGCTACCCGCGACTGGCGGGCCGTCACATACTCGGCGGCCCCGCCCCCCCCGTGGCCGAGCAGGGCGTACACCCGCTCGCCGGGCCGAAAGGCCGTCACCTCCGGGCCGCACCCGGCGACCTCGCCCGCCACGTCGAAGCCGGGGGTCAGCGGCAACTGGCCCGCCGCGAGGAAGCCCAGCCCACCCGCGCGCAGCCGCAGGTCGGTGCCGTTGACGCTGGAGGCGTGGACGCGGATCAGCACCTCGTCGCGCACGGGGAAGGGCCAAGCGACCTCCTCCACCCGCAGCACGCTCGGCGGGCCGAACGAGTGGAGGCGGGCGGCCCTCACGCCGGGACCCCCGTCCGGAAGTCTGGCAGTCGAGGCTTCCCAGTCTCAGTTGCTGATGGCGGGCGCTTGCCGGACATGCTCGCCCCCCTCCACCGCGTCCAGCATGAAGCGGGCCACGCTCGCGCGGGTGACGAGGGTGCTGATGTCGCCCACCAGCCCGACCTTGAGGGGCTTCATGGGGCCGTCGCCGAGCCGGGGCACCCGCACGACCGTCCAGTCGAGGTCGCTCTCGCGGATGAGGTCCACGTGCGCCAGCGAGTCGCGGATCACGTCGGGCTGGAGGAGGCGCAGCAGGGTGCGGAACACGAGGTCGGCGGGCTTCGGGTGGTCGCCGGGGTGGGGCACGCCCGCGCCCGTCAGGGTGACGAGGCGGCGAATCCCCTCTTCTGGCAGCACGTGAATGAGGTGCCGCGCCGTCAGCGTCATCACGTCAGGTGGGCCGCCCTTCACCGGGCCGAGGGCGCTGACCACCGCCTCCGTTCCCTCCACGAGCTGCCGCAACGCCTCCGGGTCGCGGGCGTCGCCGGGCACCACGGTCAGCAGATCGCCTTGCCGATGCACCGCCTCCGGACGCCGCGCGAGGACCCGCAGTTCGTGGCCCCGCACGAGCGCCTCGTCGATCAGGAGGTGGCCCGTCCGCCCGGTGCCGCCGAGGATGGCGAGCCTCATCGCCGGGTCCATTGGACGAGGCGAGCGCGGTCATATCGGACAGGGAGCGTCGTACACTTCATGGGTTGCCTCCGGGCTACACTCCAGAAAGTGGAGTGCGGGGTGCCCGGAGCATGACAGAACCTGGAGTGTCCTCCCGTGTGAAGTGTGACGGTGCCGAGCCTCCGGGGGCGGCGCGGGCGCTGGGGCTGCTTCAGGCAAGACATATGCTGGCCGCCCTGCGGGCGCTGCTGGACGGTCCCCACCGCTTCTGCGAGCTGTGGCGGCTGAGCGGTGCGCCGAGCGCGACCACGCTGAGCGTGCGGCTGCGCGAGTTGGAGGCGGAGGGGGTGGTCCGGGGGTGCGGCGGCGTCTACACCCTGACGGGCCGGGGCAGCGCGCTCGGTCCGCTGTTCGCCACGCTGGGGGGCTTCACCCGCCGCCATCCCGTGAGCGACCCGGAGGCGATGCTCGCCGCGCTGGGTGCCCGGTACGCCCTCGGCATCATGCGTGAACTCACCCGCCGGGAGCCGGACGGTGGGGAAGCGCCGCGCGAGGTGCGGTTCAACGAGCTTCAGCGTGCGCTCGGTGCCCCCAGCGCCACCACCCTCACCCGCCGTCTGGGCGAGTTGGAACGCCTCGGCCTGATTCGGCGGCGGGTGGTGTCCACCCGGCCCCCGCACACCCTCTACGCCTGCTCGGAGGCGGGCGAGGCGTTCGGCCCCGTCGTTGGCGAGATCGTGGCGTGGGGGGAGGCGAACCTGGGGGCGGGGGAAGAGGAAGTCGCGTCGGCGTCGGCGTAGGGGAGACGAGGGAGAGTGGACGTGTTCGTCCCCTTGAGGGCCATGCTCGGTTCACCTCCTCTGCTTCGCAGCTCGACGAGTCCGGGTCTCCCAGCTCAAGGAGGAGGCGTGTGACCCGCCTCGCTCATGAGGAAGGGCCTGACCGTCCTCGCATTCCTCCGGAACGCTCTGCCCGCTTCACTCCTGCGAACGCTCCACAAGTTCCGGCCCCTCTCGCCCGACCCCAGGTCCTCCTTTATCCTCCCGTGTGGGAAGGCGGGGCCAAATCGAGGCCGTACTACACTCCTCGGCGATGACCCAAGCGAGTTTGGCGGTGGACGACGCGATTGATCGGCTGGGCCTGGGCCGCTTCCAGTGGCGGCTGCTCGCCATCTGCGGCCTGACGTGGGCAGCGGACGCGATGGAGGTGCTCCTCATGGGCTTCGCGCTCCCCGGCATCAGCGCCGCCTTCGGGCTGGAGCGCGGCGCGGCGTCGGCCACGTTGCTCCTGACCGCCACCTTCGCGGGAATGCTCGTCGGGGCGGTGTTCTGGGGCTGGCTCGCGGACCGGATCGGGCGGCGGACCGTCTTCCTGACGACGGTGGCGCTCGGGGTGGTGTTCGGCCTGCTGGGGGCGTTCGCGCCGGGCGTGGAATGGCTCGTCGTCGCCCGCTTTCTGACGGGCTTCGCCATAGGGGGAACGCTCCCGGTGGACTACGCGATGATGGCGGAGTTCGTGCCGACGGCGTGGCGTGGCCGCTTCCTCGTGTACCTGGAGAGCTTCTGGGCGCTGGGGACGGTGGCGGTCGCCGCGCTCGCGTGGGGGCTGAGTACCGCCTTCCCGCCGGAGGAGGCGTGGCGCTGGCTGCTCGCCCTCGCCGCGCTGCCGGGCATCGTCGGCCTCGTCGCGCGGCTGGGCGTGCCCGACTCGCCCCGGTCGCTCCTCGCTCGGGGCAGGCAGGGGGAGGCGCGGGCGGCGCTGGAACGGGTCGCGCGGGCGAACGGTGCCGCGCTGCCCGACGTGCCCCTTGCCGTGCCGCCCCCCGCCCCGAGAGTCACCCCCGCCGCCCTTCTGCAAGGAGCCTTGCGACGCCGAACCGTCCTCCTCGCGCTGATCTGGTTCGGCCTGAGCCTGGGGTACTACGGCATCTTCTCGTGGCTGCCCTCCTATCTGCGGGCGCAGGGGCTGGACCTCGGCGCGGTGTACCGCACCAGCCTCCTCCTCGCCCTCGCGCAGGTGCCGGGCTACGTGTTGGCCGCGTACCTCGTGGAGAGGATCGGACGCCGCGCCACCCTCGTCGGCTACCTCGCGGCCTCGGCACTGGGGGCTTACCTCTTCCTCCTCGCGGGGACGCCGACCGCCGTGCTGCTGACCTCCGCCGGGCTGTCCTTCGCGCTGCTGGGGGCGTGGGGAGCGTT
Source organism: Deinococcus sp. YIM 134068 (assembly GCF_036543075.1). Classification (NCBI taxonomy): domain Bacteria; kingdom Thermotogati; phylum Deinococcota; class Deinococci; order Deinococcales; family Deinococcaceae; genus Deinococcus; species Deinococcus lichenicola. Next base: position 111,515 of record NZ_JAZHPF010000005.1, on the reverse strand, counting down.
GTACGCCTACACGCCTGAACTCTTCCCCACGCCTCTGCGGACGACGGGCATGGGCTTTGTGAGCGGCATGGCCCGCCTTGCCAGCGTCCTGTCCCCCAGCGTGGGGGCGCTGCTGCTGACCGGGCAGCTCGCCGTCGCGCTGACCCTCTTCGCCGCGTGCTTCGCCGTCGCCGCCGTCTGCGGCTGGGCCATCGGGGTGGAGACGCGCGGGCAACGGCTCCCGGAGGTGGTGGGATGACGGCCTCCCCGCTGTTCACCGACCTCTACCAGCTCACGATGATGCAGGGCTACCACGCGCACGGCCTCCACGCGGCGGAGGCGGTCTTCGACCTGTATTTCCGCCGCGCACCCTTTCAGGGGCGGTACGCGGTGTGGGCCGGGCTGGAACCGGCGCTCGACCTGCTGGAAGGGCTGCACTTCGCGGAGGACGACCTCGCCTACCTCGACACGCTGGGCCTCTTCAAGCCCGCCTTTCTGGACGCGCTGCGCGGGTGGCGCTTCACGGGGCGCGTGACCGCCTTCCGCGAGGGCCGGGTGGTCTTTCCGCACGAGCCGCTCCTCACCGTCACCGCGCCGCTGTGGGAGGCACAACTCGTCGAGACGGCGCTCCTGAACACGCTGAACTTCCAGACCCTCGTGGCGACGAAGACGGCCCGCTGCGTGCTGGCGGCGGAGGCGAGTCCGCACGGCGGGCAGGTCGTGGAGTTCGGTGCCCGCCGCGCGCAGGGGCCGGACGGGGCGATCAGTGCCGCCCGCGCCGCGTTCGTGGGTGGGGCCGTCGGCACGAGCGACGTGGAGGCCGGACGGCGCTACGGGATGCCCGTCAGCGGCACCCACGCCCACGCCTGGGTCGAGAGCTTCGAGGACGAGCTGACGGCCTTCCGCGCCTACGCCGCGCTCTACCCGGACACGACCACGCTGCTTCTCGACACGGTGGACACGCTGCGGAGCGGCCTGCCCAACGCCCTGACCGTTGCCCGCGAACTGCGCGCCTCCGGCCACGAGTTGCGCGGTGTGCGCCTTGACAGCGGCGACCTCGCGTACCTGTCACGGCACATCCGGGCGGCGCTCGACGCGGCGGGCTTTCCCGAGGTCCGCATTCTGGCGAGCAACGACCTGTCCGAGTCGGTCATCGCCTCCGTGATCGCGGAGGGCGGGCGGGTGGACGTGTACGGGGTGGGCACCCAACTCGTCACGGCGGGCGGGGAGGGCGGCGGGGCACTCGGCGGCGTGTACAAGCTCGCGGCGTTGGGCGGCGTGCCCAAGATGAAGCTCACGGGCGACCCCGCCAAGTCCAGCCTGCCGGGGACCAAGCGGGTGTGGCGGGCGGCGGACACGGGGGGGGAGTTCGCGTTGGACGTGCTGACCCTGGGCGACGAGCCACGTGCGGGCGAGCGGGTCAGCGACCCCACCAATCCCCTGCGCTCCACCCTGCTCCCGGACGGCCTGACCTGGGCGGACGCCCGCGAGGTCGTGATGGAGGGTGGGCGGCGCACGGCTTCTCCAGAAACATTGACCGATGCACAGGCGCGGGCGCGTGAGGAACTGAACCGTCTCCCTGCAGGCACCCGCCGTCCCCTCAACCCCCACCTCTACCGGGTGAGCCTCGGCGCGGACGTGGCCGCCCTGCGTGACCGGGTGGCCGACTCGCTGCGCGCCCACGCGGGATGACCGGGGAGGGCCGCGCAGCGGTCTACGTGGGCCGCTTCCAGCCGCCGCACCGGGCACATGTGGGAACGGTGCTGGGCGCGTTGGACGCCTTCCCGCGCGTCCTCGTCCTCCTCGGCAGCGCAAATCTCGCCCGCTCCGTCCGCAATCCCTTCACGGCGGGGGAGCGGGCCGCGATGTTCCGCGCGGCACTTCGGGAAGCGGGTGTTCGGAGAAGTCGCGTCCTCTTCCGCCCCCTCGCCGACCGCTTCGACGCGGAGGCGTGGGCTGCTGACGTGCGGGAGGCGGCGCGGGAAGCCCTCGGCCCCACCCCTCCCGCCCTCGTCGGCTTCGAGAAGGACGCGAGCACGGCATACCTGCGCTGGTTTCCCGGCTGGGACCGCCTTCTTACCCCCTCCGTCCCCGGCCTGAATGCGACCGACCTCCGCGCGGCGTTCCTGACCGGGCGACCCCTTCCTGACGATGTGCCGGAGGCCGTGCGTGCCTTCCTCACCCGCTTCGCGCTGACGCCCGCTTTTTCGCGGTTGCAAGCCGAGTGGCAGGCGGTGGAGGCAGCCCGCGCGGCCCTCCCGCCCGGCACCCATCTCCACGAGGAACGCTGGCTCCACGTCCGGGCGGAGCAGGTCTGGCTCCACACGCGGACAGACCCCATCGGGCGTGGGCTGTGGGAACTGCCGGGCCGCGTCCTCTCACCCGGCGAGCTTTCCACCCTTCCCGCCGATGTGGTGATCGACCATCCCGCCCGCGCCCTCGTCGCGCCCACGACGGCCCACCTCTACCTGCGACCTGTGCCCGACACCCTGCCCGCGAGGCCCATTCCCCTCGCCCGCGCGCTCATCCAGCCGCGCCGCTTCCACGAGGACCACCATGTTCTCATCGGGCGTTGGCTCGGCGGTCATCTTCGGGGGGACGGGTAGTCCGAACCTCGACAGTCCGCATAGACCCCGGTGAAGCTGCCCGCAGAGGCGGCATTCATTGGAGAACCCCATGAACTACGACCACAGCACCGACCAGCCTGCCACCGATTCTTCCCTCAGCCGCCCCATCCTGAACCGCCGGGCCGCCCTGGGGACCCTCGGCAAGCTCGGCCTGGGGGCCGCCGCCCTCGGTCTGGGTGCGCCCGGCGCACTCGCCGCCCCCGCGAAGAACATCGACGTGGACGTGCTGAACTTCGCGTTGAACCTTGAATATCTGGAGGCCGCCTTCTACCTCGCCGCCGTGGGCCGCCTTCAGGAGTTGCGCCGCATCGGCGGCGGGGCCGAGATTCGTCTGCCCGCCGGACTCGATCCTATGATGGGGATGCAGTTCATAGACTCCAACACCCAGGCGTTCGTGCGCGACATCGCGGAGGACGAGCTTCAGCACGTGAAGTTCCTGTCCGGGGCGCTGGGCAAGGCCGCCGCGCCCCGGCCCGTCCTCGACCTCGCGGGGGCCTTCGACGCCGCCGGGCAGGCCGCGAGCGGCGGGGCGATCAAGGGCTTCAACCCCTACGCGAACGACCTGTTCTTCCTGCACGGGGCCTTCATCTTCGAGGACGTGGGCGTGACCGCCTACAACGGCGCGGCGACCCTGATCACCAACCCCGCGTACCTCCAGGCGGCGGCGGGCATTCTCGCCACCGAGGCGTACCACGCGGGGGCCATCCGATCCATGCTGTACCTGCGCCGCCAGGAACTCGCGGCGGCGGGGCTGTATGTCGGGCAGGTCGTGGGCGCGATCAGCAACCTGCGCGGCAAGGTCGGCGGCGGCAAGGACACGGGATTGAGCAACGCGAGGGGAGCCGTCATCGCCCCCACCGATGCGAACGGCGTCGCCTATGGCCGCAGCACGCGCGAAGTCCTGAATATCGTCTACCTCGCTCCGAATGCACGGAGGGGGGGCTTCTACCCCAACGGGCTGAACGGCACGATCAAGTAGGGCCGCAGGGGAAGAGGGGGCGTCCGCGTGAGTGTGGGCGTCCCCTCCCCTCTAGCTCAGCCCCCCATGAGCGCCGTCACGCCCTGCACGGGCGTCAGCGTTCCTGCCAGCACCTCTGCCCGCAGCGCCCGCAGCCGCTCGGGGTCCACGCCCGCCTGAAACGCGCGCCACGCCGCCTCCCTCAGCAATTCCTCGAACCACGCCCCCGTCTGCGTGCGGCGGCGGCGCTCCACCCGCCCCCCGTCCGAGCGGTAGTCCTCCACCGCCGCCCACACGTCGTCCAGCCCATCACCTGTGAGTGCGGAGGCTTGCAAAACACGTGGCTGCCACGGCGCACCGTGAGGAGTCAGCAACCTGAGCGCCGCCGTGAGTTCCTGCGCCGCGCGCCTCGCTGCCGCCGGGTCCACGTCCGCCTTGTTCACCACGCACAGGTCGGCGAGTTCCATGATGCCGCGCTTGATGCCCTGGAGTTCGTCGCCCGCGTTCGGCAGCGTGAGCAGCACGAAGAGGTCGGTCATCGCCGCGACCTGCGTCTCGCTCTGGCCGACGCCGACCGTCTCCACGAGCACCACGGTGGAGCCTGCCGCCTCGCAGAGTGTGATCGCCTCGCGCGTGCGCCGCGCCACCCCGCCGAGCGTGCCCCCGCTGGGGCTGGGCCGGATGAAGGCGTTCGGATGCACCGTCAGCAGCGGCATCCGCGTCTTGTCCCCGAGGATGGAGCCGCCCGTCCGCCCGCTGCTGGGGTCCACCGCCAGCACCGCGACCCGGTGCCCCGCGTCCGCCAGCCGCACCCCCAGCGCCTCGATGAAGGTGGACTTGCCCACCCCCGGCACGCCCGTCAGCCCCACCCGCACACTCCGTCCGGCATGGGGCAGCACCTCGCTCAAGAGGGCTTGTGCCTCCCGCTCGTGGTCGGGCCGGGTGGACTCCGCGAGGGTAATGGCTTTGGCGAGGGCGCGACGTTCCCCGGCGAGGAGGGGGGCGGCGAGGGGATGCGGCGGGTCTCCGGCGGGCATGGGGGGTAGTTTGGCGTGTTTAGGCGGCCAGCGGCCAGCTTCCAGCCGCCAGCACAACCCATGAAGGGCCGTATCAAGTTGCAAAGCCTGTTCTGTTCTCCCTCCCCCTCGAACGCCTGATGGAGATAGAAGGTGAGCGTCCTATCTGTGCTTCCTGCTCCCTCCTTGTGACGCCTGATGTGCAAGAGAAAGCCAGTGTGCCAGAAGTGCTTTTTGCTTCCTCTCCCCGTGCGGGAGAGGGCTGGGGAGAGGGGTGACGAGCAACGCTCGTCCTTCTACGAGACGCTGAATACGCCTCTCTTCCTCGCTCCGCCCTTCACATCAGGCCCCCGTCCTCAAGTGGCTTGATCTACGTGGGCTGAAGCTCCAGCATCCTATTCCTCGCGTCACCAGCACCACGCGCGGCTCCAGCGTGCGGGCCTCCTCCTCGCTGTAGTTGCCGGAGGCGGCGATGATCACGAGGTTGCCGGGCTGCACGAGGTGGGCGGCGGCCCCGTTGATCCCGATGACGCCGCTGCCACGCGGCCCGCTCAGGGCGTAGGTGCTCAGGCGGTGGCCGTTCGTGATGTTGTAGATGTCCACGCGCTCGTGAACGAGGATGTCCGCCGCGTCCAGCAGGTCCTGATCGGTGGTCACGCTGCCCACGTCGTCGAGGTCTGCCTGGGTGACGGTGGCGCGGTGAATCTTGGCCCTGAACAGGATGCGTTCCACGGGCGGGAACTGTACGCGCGCCGCTGCCGGGGCGTCGTGACCTGCGGGCGAACCACGTCCTACCCCGCCGCCCCGCCCTCCTCCGGCACCGTTCCGTCCACGAAGACCGTCTTCTGGTCGGTGTAATGCACCTGCCCGGCGGGCGCGCCCTTTGGTCGCCACACGAACTTGACGCGGGTGTAGTCCACCGGGACGTTGCTGCTGCCCCTCGCTTTGGAATGGGCGGCGGCGAGGCGGGCGGCGTACAGCAGGTCGGGCAGGGCGAGGTCCTTGCCCCCCGTGCGGACGAGGACGTGGCTGCCGGGATAGCCCTGCGCATGGAACCAGTAGTCCAGGCTGCGCCCGATGCGGTGCGTCAGGGTGGCGTTTTCCTTGTTGTTGCGGCCCACCAGCACCTCGAAACCGCCCGGCGTGGTGAAGCGGATGCCGTAGGGACTCCTCTCCGGGCGCTCGGCCTGCAATGTGGCGGAGAGCGCCTCCAGGTCCTCCAACCCCGCCGCGTCGAGGTGGGCCAGCCGCCCGCGCGCCTCCTCCAGCTCGGCGCGGAGGGCGGGTTCGCGCTCGGCCAGCCGCTCGTACACGTCCTCGCGGCGGCGGGCGCGGGTATAGCGTTTCTCGGCGTTCTGCACGGCGGAGAGCTGCGGATCGAGGGCGACGGGCACCTCGCCGCTCCCGTCGAAGGCGGGCAGGAGGACGGAGGCTGTGCCGGGTTCCACTGTATGCGCGTAAGCCATCAGGAGGTCGGCCTCGGTGCGGTCCTGCGCCGCCGTGTCCAGCCCGGCCTCGGCGCGGGCCACGTCCGCGAGCTGGTTCTGCACGAGGGTGAGACGTTTGTCCAGCGGCTCGCGCAGGGCCTTGCGAAGCTGGGCGGCCTTCTCCGTTCGCGCCGCCTCGCGTGCCCCCTCGCGCATGGTTCCCTCGCTGACGGTCGGATCGTCCGCGAGCGAGCGCAGGGCCGTCAGCGCCTCCGGCCAGCGGTCGCCCGGTGCCTCGTCCGACTTGAGGCCGCTGCGGCGCACGAGTTCGGCCCCCAGCAGCAGCCCCAGCCCGTCCACCCGCTCGCGCCACTTGCCAATGGGCAATTCAACCAGTGTCCGCGCGTCCTCCTCCGTCATCCGGCGCGGGTCGAGCTTCTCGTAGGGCGGCGGCGGCGTGTAGACCCCGCCCGTCCGCACCGTGCGGAAGCGGTTGCGGCTCCCGGTGATCTCGCGGGCGGCGAGGGTGATGCGCCCCTCGAATCCCTCGCCCGCCTCCAGCACGAGGAGGTTGGCGTTGCGCCCCGTGACCTCGAAGAGCAGGCGTGCGGGCGGCTGGTCCACGAAACCCGTCTCGCCCGCGAAGTGCAGCGCGAACACCCGGTCGAGCTTGAGTTGCTCGGCCTTGATGAGGTCGCCCCGCACCCGATTCGCCAGAAACCGCTGGAACCCGTTGTTCGGCTCGCCCCGTAACCGCTCCCGCGAGAGGAACACGACGGGCTGTGGCGGGCGGTACGCGAGGACGAGGTTGCCCACCCCGTCGAGCAGGAGCGCGGCAGTCGTCTCGTCGGGAAAGGCCCAGCCCAGGTTCCGCCCCGGCAGGTGCCCCGACAGGTCCCGCAGCACCCGCGCGAGCATCAGCCCCTCCATGCGCGGGCCTCATGGGTGGGTCGTCGGTCGTGGTTCATCCGGGCATCGTAGCGGGTGGGGGCTGCCTGCGGAGGTGGGAGTAACAAAGAACCCCCACGCTCGAACGGGCGGGCTGGGAGGAAGGGTAAGATGCCGAGGGACATAATTATCAGGGCGACTATAGGAGTCTTCCAACTTATTCCTGTAAAAGGCGTGCTTTGGCCACAGCGAACTCTGTATCAGTTATAGTACCTGTTGCATGAAGCTCTGCCAATTCTTTGAGAAGATCGACAAGTGTAGATTTAGATGCTGTATTGGAGTAAGCGTTGCCAGACCTTAATAGCGCAGTCCTTGCGTTTAAAGCAGCGACGATCTGCCTAGCCTTGTCAGTTTGTTCTGGTGTGAAGATGGTGACGTTTTCATAACGGACGGCATGTCCAGCAGAACCACCACGCGGGGCATCTTTCACACCCGGAATGCTAAGCTCAATACGACCATACATAGAGCTGATTGCAATTTCAACGCCATTAATAGCAGAGTAGGGATAGCTTTTAATTTTTGAAGATGTTGAGGAACTTGGTGAAGCTATAGAACCACCAGCCTGCCAACCACTTTTGTATATAATAACCCTGGTAGAGGTGAGGAAAATCGTTGCGTCCGAGTATTGGTGTTTCAGGTACTCTTGAATGAGTTCGCTTGGCTCCAAATTATCCAGAATCATTTGACGAAGACTATCGGGCAAATCGCTGGGCGCACGTCCTTCTCTAACAAGGAGGTCATACTTACTATTTAGTTCCTCCTTCGTCTTGTCAAGAATTGCCTGCTTGTTGAGTATTGCCGCTTCATATTTAACTCTGTCCCGTTCTATGGCCTCGTTCAAGCTCTGTTTCAACTTTTTAAACATATCAAAAATTATGCCGGATTTTTCCTTTCTGATATATTACAACGTATTCTCGTGAATGAGAGGGGCAGCGGTCACGGCTAGGGTTGGCCTTTGCGGCGGCGGCAGGTGAAAGCTGCCGCACGGCCTTGTAGCGGTGGTGAGCAGAAGGGGGGAACGTGAAAGGTCACTTCCCGCGTTTCTACACTCTTCTTCCCCTCAAAAAGAAGAGGCAGGCCCCGCAAGGCCCGCCCCTCCTCCCATTCCCCGCCCGTTTACCAGAAGTTGCCGATGCGGAAGTAGAACTTGCTGCTCGTGTTCTGGGGGCTGTAGCCGTAGTCGAAGCGCAGGGAGGGCAGGCGCGCGCCGCCGAAGCCAAGGTTGAGCTGCACGCCCGCGCCGAAGCCGTAGTTCAGGCTGAAGGACTCGTTGTCGCTCCAGGCGTCGCCCGCGTCGGCGAAGACCACCCCGTAGATGCCCTGCGTGAAGGAGTTGGTGAAGGCGAAGTCGTAGCGGTACTCGGCGCTGGCGGTGAAGTAGTTCGTGCCGAAGAGCTGGTTGTTGTCCAGGCCCCGGAGCTGCCGGGCCGCGACCGGGGTGGAGCCGCCGCCGATGTAGTAACCCGTGCCCGTGGGGGTCGAGCCGTTGATGGTGCCCGCATTGGCACGCACGGCGACTGTCTGCTGGCGGGTCTGGACGCCGAAGCCCTTGTCGAGGGTGCGGCCCAGCCCGAAGTAGGTGCTCGCGCCGCCCTCCAGGTCCACCCAGTTCACCGGGTTGGTGCCCGACACGCCGAAGTTGTACGACGCGTCGGTGTTCGCGCGCACGCCCCGGCTGGGGAACTCCGGGTTGTCGGTCGTGTCGTAGCCCAGCCCGGCGCGCACGCTCGTGGTGCGGGTGGTGGGGGTCAGCAGGGCGGTGGCCGCCGTGTTGCCCGTCTCGTCGTCGGGGTAGGTCGCGCTCGTCTCGTCGTCCTGGAGCGGTTCGAGGAAGTAGGTGCGGTAGCTCGTGCCCACGCCGAGCGACCCGACGAGGTTGCGCGTGATGTTGCGCCCCGCGCTCACCCCGAACGAGGTGGTCCGCACCGTGTACTGCCGCCCCGTGTCCACGTTCGTGCCCGAGGAGGAGTCGTACAGGGTGTTGTTGCCCGCGACCACGCTGCCCGTGGCGACCGTCAGGCTGGTGCGGTTCTCGCGGAAGTCGAGGAAGTTCAGGTCGAGCCAGGGAATCGTGTACGAGGCGCTGCCCACCGCGTTCTGCCCCGCGTCGTTTTGCTGCGCGCCCGCCGACACGCTGACGTTGTGCCCCAGCCCGAAGACGTTCGGGTTGCTGTAGGCCGCCTCGCCGCCGAAGCCCGTCAGGCTGTCGTAGGACAGGGCGAGGCTGACCGGAATGCCCTGGTTGCTCTCCGCCACGGTGAGCACGTAGGTCACGTTCTCGGGGTTCTGGGGGTCGCTGCGGACGTTCTCGCCGACGACCTGCACGTAGCCCAGCCGGGTCACGTCGGCGAGGCCCGCGCGCAGGTCGTTGAGGTTGAACAGGCCGCCCGGCGCGGGCAGCTCGCGCAGGATCACCCGGTCGCGGGTGCGGTGGTTGCCCTGCCATTGCAGCTCGTAGCCGACGAGCCTGACCTCGCGCACGTTGAAGGTCAGGGTGCCGTTCTCGAAGGTGATCGCGTCGCGGGTGCTGATCTCGTACCCGGCCTTGCGGTAGGCGTCGCGCACCGTGAGGAAGTCCTCCTGCGCGAGCTGGGGCGAGTACACGTCGCCCACCTTCGTCCGCACGGCGGCGGCGAGGGTCGCGCTGGGGACCCGCGTGTTCCCCCGGAAGGCGACCGTCCGCACCGGCCCGGTCGCCACCTGCGCCGCCCCGAAGTACACGGCGGCCTGCCCCGGATTCTGCGGGTCGGCCTGGAGCGCAAAGCCCACCGGCTTGCCCGTCGCGTTCGACAGCGCCCGCACGTCGGCCTGGATGCGCGCGGTGGACAGCGGCTGCCCCACCCGCGTTTGCAGGGTGGGCGTCACCGTCCCGGCGGGCAGCGCCAGCGCGTCGAGGTTCACGGCGGTCGCCCGGCCCTCGACCACGCGCACCCGCAGCACGCCCCCTTCCAGGCTGCTCGCCCGCGTGTTCACGCCGCTTTGCAGGTATCCGGCGGCGGTGTAGGCCTGCTCCAGCCCCTGCACGGCGGCGAAGTACGCGGCCACCGTGAAGCGTTTGCCGTCGTAGAGCGGGCGGAAGAGGTTCGTCACCGTCTCGCGCGGCAGGAGGGTCACGCCCTCGACCTCCACCCGCGTCACGGGGGCGGTCTCGTCCACGACGAAGTTGACGTTCACCGTGCCGTCCTGCGCCGTCCCGGTCGTCGCGCTGATGCTCGGGGTGAAGGGGAAGCCCTCCGCGCGGTAGTTCTGCGCCAGGGCCTCCTTCGCCTGATCGAGCCGCCCGGTGTTCAGGGTGGCTCCCGGCGCGATGTTCAGGAGTTCGGCGACGCTCGCCTTGAAGTCCTCGGCGCGCAGGAAGGTCAGCCCGGTCGCGTTCACCTGCCCGATGGTGGGGTTGGGCGTCACCGTGATCACGAGCGTGTCGCGCCCGGCGACGGTGCGGAGGTCGGCGGTCGCCGTCTTGAAGTAGCCCGTCGCCAGCACGTCCTGCTCGACGAGGCGCAGGTTCACCGAGGAGAGCGCCGCGCCCGGCTGCACACTGAGGGTGGCCTTCACGTAGTTGGACAGCAGGTCGCTCGTGCCGTTGACCACCACATCCTGCACGGTCGCGGCGGTCTGTGCCCCGGCGACCGGAGCGGCGAGGAAGAGGGTGAGGGCGAGGGTCTGGGAATGTCGCATGCTTCTCCTAGTCTGGCACGCGGCGGCGGCAAACCTCTGATGGAGGAGGGTCGCAAAGGCCGCCCACGCACGCGGAACTTTACCTTCCCCGCTCCCCCGCTGAGAAGGGTGAAGGTTTCTTGACGCGCCCTCCACCCACCGCGCGCCGGGGTGGGCTTGAGCGTGGCGGGGTGGCGGACGACAATACCGGGCGTGAGTCTCCCCGTCCGCCCGAGGTCCCCGTAATGCTGCCCGACGTGCTCGCCCGCCTGCGCGAGGCCGAGGCGGAGGCCGGACGCCCCCCCGGCAGCGTGCGCCTCGTCGCCGTGACGAAGGGGCAGGCGCTGGAGAGCATCCGCGAACACGTGCTCGCCCACGCCGCCCTCCAACCGGGGGGCTTCCCGCTCGGGGAGGGCCGCGCTCAGGAGTTGCGCGACAAGGCCGCCCTGCTGCCGGACGCCGAGTGGCACTACATCGGCCCGCTGCAACTGAACAAGGTCAAGTACATGCGCGTGGCCTCGCTCCTTCACGCGCTGGAGGACGTGCGGCAGGCTCAGGCCCTCGCGGACGCCGCCGCGAAGTGGGGCCGCGCGCCGGACGTGCTCCTCCAGCTCCACAACGGCGAGGAGCAGAAGCACGGCGTTCCCCCCGAACGTCTGCGCGCCGTGTATGACGAGGTGGCGGCGACCGGCCTCACCGTGCGCGGCCTGATGGTGATGGCCCCCGACACGGCGGACGAGGCCGCCGTCCTGCGCGTCTTCACCGACACGGCCCGGCGGGCGCACGATCTCGGCCTGCCCGAGCTGAGCATGGGCATGAGTGGCGAGTATCCCCTCGCCGTGCGGGCCGGGGCGACGCTGGTGCGGGTGGGGCGGAGCCTGTTCACTTAAGGGCCTCCCCCCGAAGCAGTTAGGGCTGTTTCCTCTCCCTCCCGGAAGGCCAGACCCGAAGCTGACTCCCCCCGTCAGGGGCGGGGGGCGGAGGGGGTTGACAGACGGCGTTCTTAGGCCTCCGGGCGTGAGGGTTCTGTCAGACCCTCCCTCCTACACTCCGGGACGTGAGCACAGGTGAGCTTTCGCCCCCGCTTCCCCAGGCCGCCACGCGGCGGTGGCAGGGCACCCTGCGCGCCCAGTTCACGCTGGTGATCTTCCTGCTGGCGTTCCTGCCGAACCTGGTGCTCACGCTCAGCGCGCGGCCCGACCTGCCGCCCGGCACGCTGCTGGGCTGGATGGGCCTCGCGGCGGCGACCTGCGGGCTGGTGGGCTACGTCCTGAGCGGTGCCCTCCTGCGCCCGCTGAGCCGTCTGGAGGCCGAGGTGCAGGGCGGCGACTTCGCCGAGCCGCACGACGACGACCCCGCCGAGATTCGGGCGCTGCGCGGTGCCTTCGGGGAGCTGCTGGCGCGGCTGGGCACCGAGCAGGGCCGCCGGGGAGCCTTCATGGCGACCCTCGTCCACGACCTCAAGACGCCCCTGATCGCCACCGGGCACCTCACCCGCACGCTGACTGAGGGGAAACTCCCCGACGCCGAGCGCCGCGAGGTGGGCGAGCAGATTCTCTCCGAGAACGCGCGGCTGCTCGCCCTCGTCGGGCAGATGGCCGACGCGCACCGCTACGAGCGCGAGGACGTGCGGGTTCAGACCCGGCCCACCGAGCTGCGCCCGCTCCTCGACGGGGTGGCCCGCCGCCTCACCTCACGGGCGGGGGCGCGCGACCTCACCCTCACCGTCACGGGCACGGGCACGGCCCTCGCCGACATGGGGGCGCTGGAACGCGCCGTGACCAACCTCGCCGACAACGCCCTGCGCTACGCCCGCACGCGGGTGGAACTCGCCGTCACCCCGGCGGGCGTGCAGGTCCGCGACGACGGCCCCGGCCTGGGTGCGCCGCTGGCCGAACTCGCGCAGCCCTTCAACGCGCAGCCCGTCACCATCGCCGGGCAGCAGTACACCGCCGGAACCGCCGGGCTGGGCCTGTTCATCGCCCGCCGGGTCGCTGAGGCCCACGGCGGCGGGCTGAGCTACGAACGCACTTCCCTTTCCCCAGAGAACGCCAACCCTGCCCCCCCCCACTCGATCCTCACCCTGCATCTGCCGGAGGTAACGCCATGAGACTCGTGATCGCCGATGACCACCCCCTCTTTCGTATGGGTCTGAAGTACGCGCTGCTGCACCAGGGCTTCGACGTGGTGGCCGAGGCCGCCGACGGCCTGCGCGCGCTGGAGGCCTGCCGCACCCATCAGCCCGACGCCGCCCTCCTCGACGTGAAGATGCCCGGCATGACCGGCATCGAGGTCTGCGACCGCCTGCGCCAGACCAACCCCGGCGTCGTCAGCGTCCTGATCACCACCTTCGCCGAACCCGCCATCGTGCAGGCCGCCCGCGCCGCCGGGGCACGCGGCTACGTGAGCAAGGAGTCCGACCCCGAAAGCCTCGCCCGCCAACTGCGCGACATCGTGGCCCACCCGGAGATCGACCGCCTCCCGCAGGTGGACGTGCCGCGCCTGACCCCCCGCGAGTCCGACGTGCTGCCGCTCCTCGCGCAGGGCTACAGCAACAAGGAGATCGCCAAGAACCTGCGCGTCAGCCCCGACACCATCAAGGACCACCTCGCCCGCCTGTACACCAAGCTCGAAGCCCGCGACCGCACCGAGGCCGTGAGCCGCGCCCGCAGCATCGGGCTGCTGCATTGAGCGCGCGGGAGGGAAACCGGGGAGGGGGTGGTGCTGGAGGCCGCCCCCTTCGCCGTTGGGGAGGGTCGCCAGTCGCCAGCTTCCAATCGCCAGGAAGGGCAGGGGCCGCTGGACTTCCGCTGTCGCTCCAGATGGCAAACCTGCTTGCCTTCCGCCGGGTGACTGACAAAATGAAGGTGTGATGAAGAAGCTTCGCGGCACCCTGCTCAGTCTCGCCGCCCTGACCTCCCTCGCCGCCGGGGCGCAGACGACCTTCTCGACCACAGTTCCTGAACGCGAGCGGGTCACGCTCTGGGCCGGATTGAGCACCGAATTCATCGTCCTGCCGGGCCTTCACCTCGGCCTGAGCGGTCCTATCGCGCAAGCGGGGGCAACGAGCGTCAGCCTGCGCGGAACGTTGGACACCATCGGAGTGCCGGGGCTGGACGCCTTCCTCCCCGTCGTGGGGGCGGACCTGCTGCTCAGCCGCCCGGTAGGTCCGGTCACAATTTACGGCGGGCCGGGAGTCGCCACGCTGCTGGGAGCCGTCTGGGGCGTCGGCGGCACGGTGGGCGTGCGCGACCGCTTCGGGGCCGGGCGGGTGGGCTGGTTCGGGGAGGCGCGGGCGCGGTACATCGTGGGCAGCGGGACTTCGGACCTGGCGAGCGGCATCGTCGTCTCGCCGGGGCTGCGGGCGGGGGTGACGTACCGCTTCTAGGCGTCCCTCTCCTCCCGCTCCGGACCGCTCTGTACCCTCACCCCATGACGACCTCCTCCCCCTTCCGCCTTTCCGCGCGTGCCCGGAGCCTCAAGCCCTCGTCCACGGTGGCGGTCACGTCCCGCGCGCTGGAGCTGCGGCGGGCGGGCGTGGACGTGATCTCGATGAGCGTGGGCGAGCCGGACTTCGACACGCCGCCCCACATCAAGGCCGCCGCCGTGCGGGCCATCGAGGCGGGGAAGACGAAATACACCGCCGTCAATGGATTGGCCGAACTCAGGGAGGCGATCAGCGCCAAGTTCGCGCGGGAGAATGGGCTGAGCTACGCGCCGGACGCCGTGACGGTCACGAGCGGCGGCAAGCAGGCCCTCTTCAACGCCTTTTTCGCGCTGCTGGACCCCGGCGACGAGGTGCTGATCCCCGCCCCGTACTGGGTGAGCTACCCAGAGATGGTGGCGCTGACCGGAGCGGTCCCCGTCGCCGTACCGACCACGCCGGAGTCGGGCTTCATGCTGGACCCGGACGAGGTGGCGGCGCGCATCACCCCGCGCACGCGCATGATCGTGCTGAACAGCCCCGGCAACCCGACCGGGGCCGTCTTCCCGCCCGAGGTGCTGGAGACGGTGGCCCGACTCGCGCAGAAACACGACCTCGTGATCGTGACCGACGAGATGTACGAGCATCTGGTGTACGACGCCACGCAGGTCAGCATCGGGCGATACGCGCCGGAGCACACGCTGACGATCAACGGGGCGAGCAAGGCCTACGCGATGACGGGCTGGCGCATCGGCTATGCGGGCGGGCCGAAGGGCGTGATCGGCGCGATGAACGCCCTCCAGTCGCAGAGCACGAGCAACGCGAGCAGCGTCTCCCAGTACGCCGCCCTCGCCGCGCTGCAAGAGCATGAGGAGACGGCCCGCTTCATCGACATGGCGCGCACCGCCTACCGCCAGCGCCGGGACCGCATCGTGGCCGGGTTGAAAGGTCTGGGCCTGCCGACGCCCACGCCGCAGGGGGCCTTCTACGTGATGGCCGACACCACTCGGATTCATGCCGACGAGTTGGAGGCCGCCCGCCTGCTGCTGGACGAGGCGCGGGTGGCGGTCGTGCCGGGCACCGACTTCGCCGCGCCGGGGCAGGTGCGCCTGAGCTACGCGACGGGCCTGGAGACCATCGAGGAGGTGTTGCGGCGGATTGGCGGGGTGGTGGGCGGGAAACGGTCGGGCTGACCTCACGCCCGCCGCGCCCAGAACCGCTCCATCCGCGTGACCCTTCCCCCCGTGTCCAGCCACACCAGCGCCACCCGCGCGCCCGTGCCCCACAGCACCGCCGCCTGCCCGAACGTGCCGCCCCACTCCGCCGCCTGCCGCAGCCACGCGCCGGGCACGATCAGCGCCTCCTCCTCCCACTCGCCCTCGCCGTTGAGGGCGGGAAGGGGAGAGAGGCCTGTTGCCCTGACCTGAGCCAGAAGCCCGACTCCGGCCTGAATATTCATCGCGTCCGGTGCCCGCGCCCCACCCGGATTCCAGGCGGTGACGACCGCCCAGCGCCCCCGCGCCCAGGAGGGGGCCGCGCTACGCTCCCCCGACAACCGGAACCGCTCCCACGCCGTGCCGTAGGTCGTGCCCAGGAAGGCGGCCCGCTGCTCCTGCCCACTCACGGGCGGGCGACGGTGGCGTTCACGTTCAGGAGGGGAGCGCCCCGGAATTGCAGGGTGAGCTGGACCCGCTGACCCGTGCGGAAGGTGCCGCCCAGGGCCACCCGGTAGGACGTGTCGCCGTTGACGAGCAGGCTGCCCTGAAGGGGGACGCTGGACACGACCACGCAGCGCGGCGCGCACCGCAGCAGCCGGGCGCGGCCCTGCGAACTCCACACGCCGGTCAGCGCGTCGGCCCCCGGCACCGTCATCCGGCCCTGGAGCAAGGCCCCGCCGAAGGAGGGACGGAGGCTCACCTCCGCCGTGGGGGACCGCTGCGCGAGCGTGCCGCCCAATGCCGCCAGCAAGGCGAGCGGGGCCGCGCGCCTCAGTCTCACGCTCCGTCCTCCCCTTCGCCCTCGTCGTCGTTCCCCTCGCCCGCCGCGTCCACATCGGTCTTCATGATCTCGCGCAGGACGCTCGTGGCGAAGCTGCCCCTCGGAAGGGTGAAGGCCACCGTGTAGCCGTCCTCCTCGGGCGTGACGCGGGCCTCCTCCGGAAAGACGCGCGTCAGGCGGCGGTCGCCCCGGCGAGACGCAAAGGCCTCCGGTGTCAGCCCGAAGGTGGCGAGGGCCTCACGTTCCAGCTCGCCCGCGTCCCCCGTGAGGGGCCGCGCCTTCTTGCCGAAAAGGGTGCCCGTGGCGCTCACCTCGCCCCGCCCGGCGCGGGGGGACTCCGCCCCGGCGTCCTTTACCAGAAAGACGCCGCCCGTGTCGTGTTTCTTCGCCATATCGCCCACCACCAGCCGGTCGAACAGGCCCCGCTCCAGCCGCAGGCTCAGGAAGCGGTTGAAGACCATGCTCTGCACGCTCGTCGTCAGGAAGCGGCGCACGCGGGGGTCACGCAGCCGGGACTCCCCGCGCAGGACCCGCAGCCCCTCTTCGGCGTTCAGCCCACGGAGGCCGAAGCGTTGCGGCCCGAAGTAATTCGGCACACCGCGCGCCACCAGCTCGGCCAGGGTCGCCGCCGCCGTGTCCGCCGTGCCCGCCGCGTCCCGCACCCGCACCACGAAGCGGTTGCCGCGCAGGTGTCCCAGCCCCAGCTTGTTGGTGTGCCGCCGCGTCTCCAGCACGCGCACGCCGTCCAGCGCGAAGGCGGCCACCCGGTCCCCGAACCTCGCGGGCACGCTGATCCACTGGGTCGTGACGGCGTGACGGTCCTTCAATCCGGCCACCCCCACGTCGCGGTCGCGCACGCCGAGCCGGGCGGACAGCTCGCGCAGCACGTGGGCGGTCGTGTGCCCGGTCTTCTCGATGTGCAGGTAGAGGTGGTCGCCCTCGCCGGACAGGGGGTAGGCGGGCACTTCCTCCACACGGAAGTCCTCCGGGGCCGAGCGCAGCCGTCCCCCGGTGCCGGGCGTATCCGTCAGCCCGGCCAGCGCCGCCCACTCGAACGCCAGATTCACGATGAGGTTCACCATACGCCGGGGCGCGGCGGGGGTCCAGCCTCGGGGGTCAGTTGGGGGGCGTGGCTCCTCCTCGGGGTGTGGCGGTAAAGTCCGGGGATGCGTGCCCTGTGGCTCGTCTTCCCGCTGCTCCTGCTGGTGGGCTGTGCGCCACGTTCAGGGGGTCCCGAGACGCCCGTCATCACCCTCCGCAACGACAGTCCGGTGACGCTCCGGCACATCGTCGTCCGCTTTCCGGGGAAGACCGTCCGGTACGGCGACCTCCGGCCCGGCGAGAGCAGCGCCGCTCAGCCCGTCCCGCAGGCGTACCGGTATGCCTGGATGGAGGCTGAGTCCAGAGGGGGGAAGTCCGCCTATCTTCCCTTCGATTACGTCGGGGAAGCGCCGTTACAACCCGGCTTTTACATCTACGTCCTCACCACGCCCGAGACTCCTGCCAGGTCCCGCCCCGTCCTTCCGCTGGAAATCACGCTGGAACGGCATTGAGGGACCGGAATCTCCCTGCCTCGCCCCTCAATTCAGCACCCGCGACTCCGCGTAGGCCGGGGGCGTCCAGTCCGCGCGGAAGAGGCGGGGTTCGGACGGCCTGCCGCGCCCTCCACCTCCCGGCACGTACCACACGCGCACGCCGCCCGCCCGCCCGTTCAGCGGCAGGAAGGCGCTCTGCCCGCTGCCAAGCACGTTGAGGGGAGCGCCGCCCTCGTCGCGCACGCGCAGCCAGGCGTTCACCCCGGAGGGCGACCAGCCCGCCAGTTGGACCGGGCCGCCCGACACGTTCACGAGCCGCGCGCCCTCCTCCGTCAGCGTCACGCTGAGGTCGGGCCACTCGGGCTGCCGCACCCGCGCGAAGCGCACCTCCAGCCCCGGCGAGCGGGCGGGCCGCTTCTCCCGGTGTAGCCCCACCGCCAGCAGCCCGCCCAGCCCCGCCAGCACGGCGGCGAGTCCCACGGTGACGGGAATGGCCCCGCCGCCCCCCGCCGCGACGAGGGCGAAGACGGCCAGCCCGCACAGGAGCGAGACGAGCGGCCACGCCGGGCCGGGCCGGGTGCGCGCGGGCCGGAAGGCCCCCGGCCAGAACTCCGCGAACAGCAGCCCCGCCGCCCCCAGCCCGAACAGCGCGGGCACGTCGGAAAGCGGCGTGAGCCACAGCAGCCCCAGCCCCGGCACCGCCCACCACGCCGCCGCCGGTCTCCAGCCCCGCCGCGCCTCACCCGCCACCCGCCACAGCCAGTAGAAGGCGATCAATCCCAGCGCCAGCGCGAAGGGCAGCGTCAGCCGCGAGATGGGCGCGAGGTCCAGCCAGCCGTCCACGCCTCAGCCCGCCCCGCCCGGCCCGGCGCTTCCAGGTTGGGGGATCATCGGCTGCCCGTGCCGCGCGACCTCGAAGGCGAGGTGGCCCAGTTCGTCCCGCAGCAGGCCCGTCCACGCCGTCTGGACCGCGTTCAGGCTGCCGGGCAGGGCGAAGAGGAGCGTTCCCCCGGCCAGCCCCCCCACCGCCCTTGAGAGCATCGCCGCGCCGCCGACCTCGCGGTAGGACAGCATCCGGAAGAGTTCGCCGAAGCCCGGCATCGGCTTGGTGAGCAGCGACTCCACGACCGGAATCGTCACGTCCCGCCCGGTGATGCCCGTCCCGCCGCTGGAGATCACCACCGCCGCGTCCCGCATCAGCGCCGTGAGGGCCGAGCGAATCTCCACGCCGTCGTCCCGGACGATCCGGTAGCCCGTGACCTCGTGGCCCCCGGCATGCAGCTCGGAGAGGAGGTAGGCCCCGCTCGTGTCGGTTTCCGGTGTGCGCGTGTCGCTCACGGTGAGCACCGCCACCCGCACGGAACGCGGCGCGGCCTGATGGTGCGCGGTACTGGACGAGCTGGGGCCGGTCGCCTCGGTCATGCCCGGCACGATACGCCCCAGGGAAGAGGTTCGGGAGGGATCAGGTCACGCTGCGGGAGATGGGGCGATTTGTCCGTTCCCTCCTCGAAGGCCCGTTGTGAATGACGAGTCAGGTGGGAGAAGAGCTTTTGCCGACTGGGAGATGAGCGGGCGTTGCTCGTCACCTCCACCCCAGCCCCCTGCTTAAGGGAGAAAAAAGCCAAAGCACTTGCTCTTCTGACCCCTCCTCTTGAGACGCTTGATGTGCAATAGAAAGCGAGCGTGTCAGCCGTGCTCTTTTCTCCCTCCCTCCTTGTGGGGGGAGGGTCGGGGAGGGGGGTGACGAGCGCAGCTCGTCCTGCTTCCAGACGATGAAATGCTCCTCTTGCCCAATTTGCAATTTTCATCAAGCGTTCAAGGAGGCCGGGATTGTCACAGCTCCGCAGGAGAGGGGGTGAACAGGTATCGCCGCCCAACCAACGAACACCCCGTCTCCCGTCTTCATCCGTCTTTGAACGCGGCGGAGAGAACGTAGGTCGGGGACGACCGGCAAGGCCACAGCGCAGGCCGAGCCGTGCCCGAACCTCCGTCTCACAGGCCCCGAACGAGCAGGTGTCAAGCCCAACTCCGGTGCGCTCCACCGTCTTCCTGGGGGAACCAGGACGCCGTGTGTGGCGCTCCTGAATCCCGGACACACGCCGCCGCCAGCCTCACGCCTGGCCGCCCGTGCGGGACACGGCGCTTATACTTGACCGCGTGAAGCCCATCGGCCCCTACGTCGCCGCCCGTGATCTGGCGGGCGACCCGTCCGGGAGCGGGGTGCGGACCCTGCGCGCGACCGACCGCCTGACCGGGATGCCGGTGCTGCTGCACGTGCTGGGGCGGGCGGTGGCCCCCCCGGCGCTGCCCCCCAGCCCGGCCCTGCTGCCCTTCACCGACAGCGGTGTGGACGGCGAGCTGGTCTACCTCGTCACCGAACTGCCCCTGCACGCCCAGCCCGCCGCCGACCCCGTGCTCGCGGCCCACGGGGCCTTGACCGGCCTCTCCGCCCTCCACGAGGCGGGCCTGACCCACGGCGGCGTCGCCCCCGCCCAACTGTGGAGCGTGGACGGCCACGTGGCCCTCGCCGGGGCCGGGCTGCCGTGGGAAGGGCACCGGGACGGCGCTGGGACGCCGCGTGACGACCTGCGCGCCCTCGCCGCCACCCTGAGGGAACTGGGAGGCGTGCCCCCCGCCCTGCGTGACGCGCCCGAAAGTCTCACCGCCCGCGAACTGCTGACCCGCCTGAGCCTCCCCGCCGCGCCCGAACAGGCCGGAAGCTCCACCGTCCACGACGGCACGCAGGTCGTGCTGGGGGAGGCCCCTCCTGTGGAGGCGCGGCCCACGGACAGGAAAGCGGCAAGTCGCAGGGACCGGGGAGACCGGGGGGCGTGGCGGATGCCGAATGTGGCCCGCGCCTCCGCTGGGACAAGCGCGCGGGAGCCGGAGGTCGGGCCTGCCCCGGTGCCGCCCCCAGAAGTCGCCGGGCCGGTCTCCCTTCCACCGTCCGTCCCACCCGCCGAAGCTCCTCGACAGAAGGTCATCCGCATCGGCGTCGAGGCCGGGCCGCCCACCGTGGAGGAGAAGGCGCGGGAGGAATCTGCCGCCCCCGTCCCAGTGGTGCCCCCGCCCACCCTCATCGACATGGACCTGCGGGCCGACGCGCTGGCCGACGGGGGGCAGGTGCCGTCCCCTGAGCGCGGTGAGACGCAGGTGGAGACCCCGGCAGGGCTGGAGCCGGAGCCGGACTCGCTCATCGCCGCCGCCGTGCGGAACCGTCCCGCCGAGCGTGCGCCGTCCACCGGGGGCGTCACCCCCCGCCGCGTGGTGGACAAAACCATCCGCATCGGATGGGAGGAGGACCACTCGTGGCGCGTGGTGAGGACCGGGCAGGCGCAGGCCACGCCCAGGCGGGACGCCCCGCGCTGGCTGTGGCCCGCCGTCGCGCTGGGGGCGCTGCTGCTGCTCACGCTGCTCGTGTGGGCCTTGCTCGCGGCGCGGGCGGACCGGGCCACGCTGCCCACCCCGCAGGCGCGGGTGGCGGGGTCCTGCTGCGAGGTGCGCTTCACGGTGCGCGGCTCGCCCGGCTCGCCCGTTCTCCTGAGCGTCGTCTCGGCTCCCGCGTCGGCGGCCCTCCCCGCCGGGGAGGAGGTCGGCACGGCCCCCGGCGCGGTTCGCCTGCCCGCACCCGGCACGTACACCCTGCGCGTGGTCGCCGACGGCTACGACCCCGGCACGGTCACGATCACGGCACCGACGGCTCAGCCCATCGTGATTGATCTGGAGCCTTGAGGCAGCCAGGGGCCAGCCTCCAGCCGCCAGCAAAAAGCAGAGCGTCCGCCGTCTCCTGACTTCTCGACCTCTCGACCCCTCCGACCCCTCCCTCCCGTGAGAGAATCGGCCCCGTGAGCGTCGTCATCCTCGACTTCGGCAGCCAGTTCACGCGCCTGATCGCCCGGCGCTTCCGGGAACTCGGCGCATACAGCGTGATTCTGCCGGGCACGGCCAGCCTGGAGCGCATCGGGCAGGAGAACCCCCAGGGCATCGTCCTCTCCGGCGGCCCCAGCAGCGTGTACGACGCGACCTCGCCGCGCCCGGCCCCCGGTGTCCTCGACCTGCCCGTGCCCATCCTCGGCGTGTGCTACGGGATGCAGTTCCTCGCGCACGAGGCGGGCGGCGACGTGAAGCGGGCGGGCAAGCGCGAGTACGGCAAGGCCGACCTCACCCGCTACGGCGGGCAACTCTTCGCCGGGATTCAGGGCGAGTTCGTCGCCTGGATGAGCCACAGTGACTCGGTGACGCAACTTCCGCAGGGTTACGAGGTCGTGGCCGAGACGGAGGATACGCCCGTCGCCGCCATCGAGAACCCGGTGACGCGGCGCTACGGCGTGCAGTTCCACCCCGAGGTCGTCCACACGCCGAAGGGCGGGCAACTGCTGGCGAACTTTCTGGAGATTTGCGGTGTGGCGCGCGACTGGAACGCCGAGCACATCATTGACGAACTCGTGGAGGGCGTGCGCGAGCAGGTCGGCGACGGGCGCGTTCTCCTCGCCATCAGCGGTGGGGTGGACTCCTCCACGCTGGGCCTGCTCCTCGCCCGGGCCATTGGCGAGCGCCTCACCGCCGTCTTCATCGACCACGGCCTCCTGCGCCTCGGCGAGCGGCAACAGGTGGAGGCGGCCCTGCGGCCCCTCGGCGTCAACCTGATTACCGTGGACGCGCGGGCGGAGTTCCTGGGGCACCTGGAGGGCGTCTCCGACCCCGAGCAGAAGCGCAAGATCATCGGGCGCGAGTTCATCCGGGCCTTCGAGCGCGAGGCGCGGGAGTACGGCCCCTTCGACTTCCTCGCGCAGGGCACCCTCTACCCGGACGTGATCGAGTCGGCGGGCGGTCTGGCGGCGGACAAGCACGGCGCGGCGAATATCAAGAGCCATCACAATGTCGGCGGATTGCCGGAAGACCTCGCTTTTCAGCTCGTCGAACCCTTCCGCACGCTGTTCAAGGACGAGGTGCGGGAGATCGCCAAATTGCTCGGCCTTCCCGACGCCATCCGCATGCGCCACCCCTTCCCCGGCCCCGGCCTCGCCATCCGCTGCCTCGGCGCGATCAGCGAGGAGAAATTGGACATCCTCAAGCGGGTGGACGACATCTTCATTTCCGGGCTACGCGAGTTCGGGCTGTACGACGGCTGCTCGCAGGCCCTCGCCATCCTGACCCCCATCCAGTCGGTCGGCGTGATGGGCGATGAGCGCACGTATTCCTACACCGCCGCCCTGCGCGCCGTGACCACCGACGACTTCATGACCGCCGAGTGGGCGCGCTTGCCCTACGACTTCCTGGCGACGATGAGTAACCGCATCGTCAATCAGGTCCACGAGATCAACCGTGTGGTGTACGACATCACCGGCAAGCCGCCCGCGACCATCGAGTGGGAGTGAGGGTGGAGGAGGTGTGGGACGGGCGGCGTTTGGTCAGCAAGGCTCGTGAAGGGGACGTGGGAGCCGAGACCATCCGGGCGTTGCTCAGGCAGGGGCCAGTTCGATTTGTGATTGATGATGTGGGCAAGCCGCTGGCGTGGATACCACTCTCCGACTGTCACGCCTTCTGGAAAGAGAAAGTCCACCCCCGGCTGATTGAGCCGTCCGCCGCCGAACAGGGGGTGAGCCTTGAGGAGTTGCCGGGTGAGTATGGGTACTCGGCTTCGCTGTGGCTGGCGGACACGCTCCCCGTCGTGCTGCTCAGGAAGTGGCATTGACGCGAGCTGTTCGGGTCAACGTCGCCCCACGTTCTCAAGGTAGGACACGCACGAAATGCTCCACCGTCGGGAACGGGTCGTAGAAATGGTGCAGGAGCGAGCGCCATTCCTGATAGTCGGGACTGCCCCGAAAGCCGACCGTGTGGTCCTCCAGCGTCTCCCACCACACGAGGAGGGCGTACCTGTGGTCGTTTTCCAGACACCGCTGAAGCTCGTGCCGGATATAGCCCTTCATCCCGGAGATGATGCGCTGAGCCTGCACGAAGGCGGCCTCGAACTCGGCGGTCTGGCCGGGGCGGATGTTCAGCATGGCGATTTCCAGAATCATCGGCCCTCCAGGGGATGAACGGCGTCCCCGCTCACCCACTCCACGTCTCTGTCTTGATCCCCCGCACGGCCCAGGCACGGGCGGTGAGGTGAATCGAGCCGTCGTCCTCCGTGGGGAGTCCGGCGCGGAGGCACTCCCGCAGGGCGGCCCGGTCATCTTCGCTCAGGGTCATGGCATAGGCCGGGGCCGCGCCCTGCCCCCCCAGGAACGGCAGCCAGTAGT
Source organism: Deinococcus sp. YIM 134068 (assembly GCF_036543075.1). Taxonomy (NCBI): domain Bacteria; kingdom Thermotogati; phylum Deinococcota; class Deinococci; order Deinococcales; family Deinococcaceae; genus Deinococcus; species Deinococcus lichenicola. The sequence continues at coordinate 87,701 of NZ_JAZHPF010000005.1, read as the reverse complement.
CGTCGAAGTCCCGAAAGACGGTGGGAAGGTCGATGGGCCGGACGTTCACCTGCCCGAGTCCGGCCCCGGCGAACAGGTCAGCGAGCGGCCCCGGATGGCAGAGGGAGAAGCGGCGGCCCTCGTCGGGGGCAGCGGGGTTGAGGGCGACGGCGGCCTCCCAGAAGAGGCGCATGAACTCCATGCCCTCGGCGTAGTCCCACACGTACGCGGCGACGAGGCCGCCCGCCCGGACCACACGGGTCATCTCCGAGGCGGCCCGCCCCGGCTCGGGCACGAAGTTGAGGACCAGCCCCGAGACGGCGGCGTCCACACTCCCCGTCCCGAGGGGAAGATGCTGCGCGTCGGCGACCTCGATCCTCACGCGGGGGTCCGGGAGGTGCGCCCGCGCGTACTCGGCAAATCCGGGCGACAGGTCGGTGCCGACCACCGAGCGGGGGCTGGCGTGGTCGAGGATGGTCTGGACCAGCGCCCCCGTCCCGCATCCCACGTCCAGCCAGTCCTGCTCCGGCGGCACGCCCAATTCCGGGAGGAACATCCGGGCGACCCGCCGACTCCAGCGCCCGACGTACGGTTCGTAACGGTCGCCTGCCGCCCAGACCTCGTGCGGTCGGGATTCCTCCATACGGCCTCCCCGGACGCCCATAGCTGGGATGCTCGGAACGTCCTGCATTCAGCGTAAGCCTTCGCCCAACGGGTGAGGCCCTACCTGCCGGGCGGGGATATGGATGAAACCGGAAGTCTGGCTTGACTGGGATCAACGTTGTAGGAGGTAAATTTCAAGAATTGGAAGTTCTATTCCTGCTGCTCAGCGCTAATGCGAGGGCAATAACAATGATGAGGGTCGAGGACGGAATAGCCAGGGAGGTCATCAGCCGTAGCGCGTCCGTACTGTTGGTCAGCCCTCCCATCTTCAGTGCCTTGTATGGCCCTTCCAGACTGCTGAACGAAAGGCTATAGCCACCGCCCCACAGGAGGACCTGCTGCCAAAGGGGCTGTTGTGGGGTCTGCCGATTCAGGAGCTTGTAGCCCAGGAAGGTTGGGAAGATTGCGACGAGGGAGGTCACGAGGTACCACCCCGGCAAAGCCTCTACGCCTCCCACCAACGCGCTTCCGCACCAGACGAGGAAAGGGAGGGGCAAAAGGAGGATCACGACCTCAAGCCGGCGGAACACCTCCCAGTGTAGGGCCAAAGGTCAAACCTTCTCACCCCCTCCCCCCTCACACCGTCGTCTGGCTCACCTGCCGGCTCTTGCCCACGCCCGCGACGATCTGATTGATGACGCGCAGCCACGCCCGCGCCGACGCCTCCACCACGTCCGGCGCGACGCCCGTGCCGTGGACGCTCATCTCGCCGTAGCGGGTGTTGACGCTGACCTCGCCCAGCGCCTCGGCTCCCTTCGTGACGGCCTGCACGCGGTAGACCTCCAGCTCGGGCTTGATGCCGGTCACACCGTTCAGCGCGTTGAAGACGGCCTCCACCGCGCCGTCGCCGCTGGCCGTGCCCTCGCGCGGGCCGTCGGGCGTGGTCAGGCGCACGAAGGCGAGGGGCTGCATGTCGGTGCCGCTCGTGACCTGGAACTTCTCCAGCGTGAAGGTCTGTGGCACGTCGGTGCGGCTCTCCACCAGGGCGCGCAGGTCGTCGGCGTAAATCTGCCCCTTGCGGTCGGCGAGGTCCTTGAAGCGGGCGAAGAGGTCCTTCACCCGGTCCTCCGGCACGCTGTAGCCCAGGTCGGTCAGCGCCTTGCGGAAGGCGGCGCGGCCCGAGTGCTTGCCCATGACGAGGACGGCGGCCTCGCGCCCCACCAGCTCCGCGTTCATGATCTCGTAGGTCTCGCGCGCCTTGATCACCCCGTCCTGATGGATGCCCGACTCGTGCGCGAAGGCGTTGTCGCCCACGATGGCCTTGTTGGGCTGCACCGGCATTCCGCTCAGGCGGCTCACCATGCGGGAGGCGCGGTACAGCTCGCGGGTGCGGATGCCCGTCGCGTAGCCGTACACGTCCCCGCGCGTGTGGAAGGCCATCACGATCTCCTCCAGCGAGGCGTTCCCCGCCCGCTCGCCGATGCCGTTCACCGTGCATTCAATCTGCCGCGCCCCGCCCTCCGCCGCCGCGATGGAGTTCGCCACCGCCAGCCCCAGGTCGTCGTGGCAGTGGGCCGAGAGGATGACGTGACCCGGCAGTTCCGCCTTCAGGTACGCGAACAGCGCCCGCATCTCCTCGGGGGTCGTGTAGCCCACCGTGTCGGGCACGTTGATCGTCGTGGCACCCTCGGCCACCACCGCCTTGAAGATGCGGGCCAGGAACTCCGGCTCGCTTCGGGTGGCGTCCTCCGCGCTGAACTCCACGTCGTCCACGAAGGAGCGGGCCAGCCGCACGGCCTCCACCGCGCGCTCGACCACCGCCTCCGGCTCCAGATTCAGCTTCTTCGCCATGTGGATCGGGCTGGTGGCGATGAAGGTGTGGATGCGGGGCCGCTCGGCCAGTTCGACGCCCCTCGCCGCCGCCTCGATGTCCGCCCGGTTCGCCCGCGCCAGCCCCGCGATGATCGGCCCGCGTACCTCACGGGCGATGCGCGACACGCCCTCCAGGTCGCCGGGGGAGGCGATGGGAAAGCCCGCCTCGATCACGTCCACGCCCAGCCGCGCGAGCTGGTGCGCGATCTCCAGCTTCTGCGTGTGGTTCAGCGCCACACCGGGCGACTGCTCGCCGTCGCGCAGGGTGGTGTCGAAGATGCGGATGGGTTGAGGTTGGTGGGCTTCCTGCTGGGTCATGGTGGGGACTCCTGGGGGGTGAGAGGGCGACGGGCGGACAAAGAAAAGCCCCGGAGGGCGGTTCCTCCGGGGGCTTCGGGCAAGCGTCTCTCGCCGTTCACTCCACCAGAGGAACGCTAAGAAGAAGCAGGCCGAATGCTTTCATAGGGGGCATCGTAAGGGGGGACACGCTGCCTGGGTGGCGGGTGTCTAGACCCTTAGACCTCCAGCTCCTTCTTGCTGATGAAGGGCATCATGTCGCGCAGCTCCTTGCCCACCGTCTCCAGTTGGTGCCCACGCATCTTGCCGCGTTGCTCGTTCATGTACGGGAAGCCGCTCTCGGCGTCCTGAATGAACCGCTGGGCGAACTTGCCCTGCTGAATGTCCGAGAGCACGTCCTTCATCGTCGCCTTCGTCTCGTCGGTGATGACGCGCGGCCCGGTCACGTAGTCGCCGAACTCGGCGGTGTTGGAGATCGAGTGGCGCATCCCCTCGAAGCCCTTCTCGTAGATCAGGTCCACGATGAGCTTGACCTCGTGCAGCGTCTCGAAGTAGGCGATCTCCGGCTGGTAGCCCGCCTCCACCAGCGTCTCGAAGCCCGCCTGAATGAGGTGCGTCACCCCGCCGCACAGGACCGACTGCTCCCCGAAGAGGTCCGTTTCCGTCTCCTCCTTGAAGGTCGTCTCCAGCACGCCCGCCCGCGTGCAGCCGATGCCGCGTGCATAGGCCAGCGCGATGTCACGCGCCCCCCCGGTCGCGTCCTGCCCCACCGCAAAGATGCCCGGCATCCCCGCCCCGTCGGCGTAGACGCGGCGCAGCATGTGGCCCGGTCCCTTTGGCGCGACGAGGAACACGTCCACCCCCTGCGGCGGCTTGATCCGCCCGAAGTGGATGTTGAACCCGTGCCCGAACGCGAGCGCCTTGCCGTCCGTGAGGTTCGGCGCGACGGCCTCCTCGTACACCTTCGGCTGCGTCTCGTCGGGGATGAGGAGCATCACCACATCGCCCTCGCGGGTCGCGTCCTCGATGCTCGTGACGCGCAGGCCCGCCTGCTCCGCCTTCGCGCGGCTGCTGGACCCTTCCCGCAGGCCGACGACCACGTTCAGGCCGCTGTCCCGGAGGTTCTGCGCGTGCGCGTGCGCCTGAGAGCCGTAGCCGATGATGGCGATGAGCTTGTCCTCGATGGGGGAGAGGGACACGTCGCGGTCGTAGTACATTTTTGCGGCCATTGGGGGATTCTCCTACAGGGTGTGAGTTGGGGGGGGATGTGGGCTAGGGGAGGACTCCAGGGGTGCCCGGTGGGTCGCCTCAGAACCTCAGGAGTAGATTCTCCATGTGGAACGCGAAGGCGCAGCCGTCAGATTGCAGGTCATTCTGGAAGTGGACTCCTCAGCACAACGAAATGCTTTCGAAACCTGGGCAGAACAAGCGGGAGTGGACGTTGAGGCATTGGAGAACGAGGGCTGTGGATGCTGCGTGGACATCTACACGTTCTGTACTTCACCGGCCTCTGCGGCAGAGCTGGAGGTCCAGTTGAACGCGGTGGGGTCTAGACTCGACTCCCTTGCCGACACGTGAAACTCTTTTTGCCCCTCCCCCTTGAGGGGGGAGGCCGGGTGGGGGTGAGCGGGCCGGGCGTCCCAGGAACACAGACCTTCACACTCCCACGGCCCTCCATCAGAACAGATTCGGCACGCCCCCCGCCCGCGTCTCCCTCGGCTCCACCCCGTCCACCGCCGGGCGCAGCGCCTCCGTTTCGCCCGCGTGGTAGACGTGGCTGGGAATGTCCGCGTTCGAGCCGCGCGTCAGGGCCACCCGCCCGGTCCGCATCGTCTCCAGAATCCCGAAGGAGCGCATCTGCTCGATGAAGGCGGTGATCTTGCCCTCGTCGCCCGTGACCTCGAAGGTCAGCGCGTGGCGGCCCACGTCCACGATGCGGGCGCGGAAGTCCTCGGCGATCTGGCGCACCTCCACCCGGCTCTCCGGCGTGATGGCGACCTTGACGAGGACGAGTTCTCGGTCCACGAACTTTTCGAGGCTGTGATCGATGATCTTCACGACATCGTGGAGCTTCTCAAGCTGGCGCATGGCCTGTTCCACCACGCCCCGGTCTCCCGTCACCACGAAGGTCATGCGGCTGAGGCCGGGGTGTTCGGTCGAACCGACGCTGAGGCTCCTGATGTTGTAGCCGCGCCGCCCGAAGAGGGACGTGATGCGGGTCAGCACGCGCGGCTCGTCGCGCACGAGGGCGGAGACGAGGTGGTCCCGCTGCTCGGAGTCGAGGGGAGCGGTCATGGTTGCTTGGCCTCCTCGGCGGCGGCGTTGCGCTCGATGCCGGGGGTGGGGGCGCGCGGCGGCTCGGTCTCGATCATCTCGCTCAGGGCGGCCCCGGCGGGCACCATCGGGAAGACGCCGTGTTCGTTGGGCACCACGATCTCCAGCAGGGCACTCTTGGGGTCGGCGAGCCAGGCGTCGATGGCCTCGGGCAGCTCCTCGGCGCAGTCCGCGCGGTAGCCCGGCACGTCGTAGGCGTCGGCGAGCTTCAGGAAGTCGGGGTTGGAGTCGCCGAGGTAGACCTCGGAGTACCGCTTCTCGTGGAAGAGTTCCTGCCACTGGCGAACCATCCCGAGGTACGAGTTGTTGATGATGCAGATTTTGACGTTCCGCACGTCGTACTTCTTCAGCGTGGCGAGTTCCTGCGCCGTCATCTGGAAGCCGCCGTCCCCCGCGATGACGATGCTGGTCACGCCCGGCTCGGCCATGCCCGCCCCGATGGCCGCCGGGAAGCCGAAGCCCATCGTGCCCAGACCGCCCGAGTTGATCCAGCGCCGGGGCCGTTCGAAGCGGGCGAGCTGCGCGGCGAGCATCTGGTGTTGCCCCACGTCGCTGCTCAGGATGTCGTCGGGCCGCAGGCGGTCCACCACGGCCTTCACCGCGTAGCCCGCGCCCCAGTGGTCCGGCTCCACGGTGCGGCTCTTCCACTCATTGATCTGCGCCCGCCACTCGGGGAGGTCGAGTTTCCGCGCCCCCTCGGCGAGCAGGGCGGCGGCGGCCCGCGCATCGCCGCGCACCGGAACATGCGTCCGCACGATCTTGCCGATCTCGGCGGCGTCGAGGTCCACGTGGATGATCGCCGCGTTCGGCGCGAAGCCGCTGACCCGGCCCGTCACCCGGTCGTCGAAGCGCAGGCCGATGCCCAGCAGCACGTCCGCCTCACTGATCGCCCGGTTCGCCGCGACCGAGCCGTGCATTCCCGGCATGCCGAGCCACAGCGGGTCGGAGGAGGGGAAGGCCCCCAGCCCCATCAGCGTCGTGATGACGGGGATGTCCCACGCGCGGGCGAGGGCCGTGATTTCCGCCGCCGCGTCGAGCGAGCCGCCGCCCGCCATGATGACGGGTTTCTTCGCGGTCTGGAGAAGTTCGCGCGCCCGCTCTATGGCCTCGGGCCGGGGTGTGGGGATTTCGGGCCGAGCGTGAGGAACCGCGATCTCACCGTGGTACGCGGCGAGCTGAATGTCTTTGGGAATGTCCACCAGTACCGGGCCGGGCCGCCCACTCCGCGCGATGCGGATGGCCTCGGCGATGACGCGCGGCAGTTCCTCCACCTCACGCACGACATAGTTGTGCTTGGTGACGGGCAGGGTAATGCCGGTGATGTCGGCCTCCTGAAAAGCGTCCGTGCCCATCAGGTGCCGCGCCACGTTGCCCGTGATGGCAAGGAGCGGCACCGAATCGAGCATCGCGTCCGCCAGCCCCGTCACGAGGTTGGTCGCTCCGGGGCCGGAGGTGGCGAGGCATACGCCGATCTCGCCCGTGGCCTTGGCCCAGCCCTCCGCCGCGTGGATGGCCCCCTGCTCGTGCCGCGCGAGGACGTGCCGCACCTCCGGGTAGAAGGTCAGCGCGTCGTACACGGGCATGATCGCTCCGCCGGGGTAGCCGAACACGGTCGTGATGCCGTGCCCGGCGAGCGTGGCCCACAGCGCCTTCGCGCCCGTCAAGTCCGTCTGCGTCATGCGGTCCTCCTCGTGGGGGTGGTGCCCAAAAGCCGCGCGCCACGCTCACCGGGAGGCGGCGCGGCGCGGGGGGACGGCTCCGTGTGGGCCGCCTGCCGTTGCTGTTGTCGTTCGCTGCTGTTCATCCCCGGTCTCTCCTTTGTCCCCAGGTGCTCAGTGAAAAACCCCCGCCCGGAAGGTGGGCGGGGGTGGCACGCGCTCGCGCTCGGCAGCCGGTCAACCCCCGGTGCTAAGAAGTACCTCCACGAGAATGCGGCCCATGTCCCTACCCTACGGGCTGGTCGGGCGGGGGGTCAAGGCGCGTCTAGCTGGGAGTCTAGATGACGCGGACGAACGAACGTTTGGCCGGGAGGCGAGGAGAGAAAAAGTTGCGCCCCTGCCGAACGGTGGGGGCGCAACTCAACATCTGGTCTTAGCGTCCGCTCGGCACGAACTCGCGGTCGGCGAAGTCCTCGCGGCGACGCTCGCCGCCCTGGTTGCCGCCGTCGCGGTCGCGGCTCCAGCGGCCCTGACCACCACGGTTGCCCTGGGAGCCGCCCTGGCCGCCGTCGCGGCTGCCGGAGCCGCCGCGTCCGCCGCCCTGGTAGCCGCCGCCCTGGCGTCCGCCACGGTAGCCGCCCTCGTCGCGCCCACCACGTCCGCCGCCGTAGCTGCCGCCCTGACGGCCCTCGCGGGTCGGGGCCTCGAACAGCTCGGGCAGTTCCTGGGCGACTTCCACGCCGATCTCACCGTCGAGCGGGGAAGCGGCGAGGAGCTTCTCGACGTACTCGCTGGGCACGTCGGCCACCGCGCCGCCGCGCCACTGGCGCACCTTGCCGAGGCGGCGGGTGTCCACGTCGCCGCTGCGGGCGAGCAGGGCGACCGCACGGGCCACGCTCAGGCGCTCGCCGTGCAGGATCAGGGTCGTCAGGCCCTCCTCACCGCTCAGGAGGCTCGCGGCCTTCACCGGCTCAGTCACGCCGCTGATCTTGGCGAGGGCGCGGGTCAGCGCCTCCAGCCCGAGTTCGCTGAACAGCCGCTCGGCCTCGGCCTGGAAGCTGGCCGCCACGCCGGAGTCCACCCGGCGCACGAGGTCGGCGCTGGCCGTGGCGCTCGCCGCCTGCACTTCCTTGGGGGTGGGCAGGGGACGCTCGATGAACTGCACGCCCGCGCGGTATTCCAGGTTCCGCATCTCGCGGCTGTCGCGGTCGCCGTACATCACGATGGCGGTGCCGGTGCGGCCCGCGCGCCCGGTGCGGCCCGAGCGGTGGATATAGCTGTCATGGTCCTGCGGCAGGTGGTACTGCACCACGAGGTCCACCTCGGGGATGTCCAGCCCGCGCGCCGCCACGTCGGTGGCAACGAGCACGCCCACGCGGCCCGCGCGGAAGGCCCCGAGCGCCCGCTCCCGCTGGCTCTGCGCGAGGTCGCCGTGCAGAGCCTCGGACTCGATCCCCCGGTGGATCAGCTCGTTCGCCAGCTCGTCGGCCTCGCGCTTCGTGCGGGTGAAGACGATGGCCTTTTCGGGGTTGTAGACGGTCAGCAGGTCGGCCAGCACGCGGGTGCGGGTGCGGCCCACCTTCACCTTGAGGTGTTCGACGCTCTGGGCAGCCTGGCTCTTGCCCTCGCCCACCATGTCCACCACGACGGGTTCCTTGAGGTACTTGCGCGAGATGCGGCGGATGTCGTCGTTCAGCGTGGCGCTGAAGAGCATCGTCTGCCGGGCCTCGGGCGTCGCCTGGAGGATCGTCTCGATGGCGTCCGCGAAGCCCACGCTCAGCATCTCGTCGGCCTCGTCCAGCACGACGTATTCCACCGCGCCCAGGTTGATGTTGCCGCGCTCCAGGTGGTCGATGAGGCGACCGGGCGTCCCCACGATCACGTCCACGCCCCGGCGCAGCGCCCCTTCCTGCGGGCCGTACGCCGCGCCGCCATACACGGTCGCGGTCACGAGGTCGCCGCCGCTCTTGGAGAACTCCTCGGCGACCTGCTTGGCGAGTTCGCGGGTGGGCGCGAGCACCAGCGCACGCGGCGCGCGGCCCCGCTCGCGGCTGGGTTCGAGCTTCTGGATGATGGGCAGCGCGTAGGCGAGCGTCTTACCCGTCCCCGTGCGGGCGCGACCGATCAGGTCCTTCCCGGCGAGGGTCTGGGGCAGGCTCTCGACCTGAATGGGGGTGGCTTCGGTGATGCCGCGCTCGGCGAGACGCGCCGCGAGTTCGGGCGCGATCAGTTGATCAAAGTTCATTTGTGGTCCTTTCGGGAAAGCACGACCCCAGTGACCAGCAAACGCCTTGACTCGGCATCCAGCATGTCCTGAAAGTGGGGGCACCTTCCAGCCGCCGGGCACATCCCGAGCGGCGCACGAAGAGAAAGTGTACACGGTACGCTTGGATAATGCAAGGGGTGGGGGGCGCGTTTTTCGGCAGAAAATTGCGGTCAGGTCCCTGGTGCTGGCGTTGAAAGATGGCCGACAGCCTCAATCCCCGCCTGAGCCAAGCCGCCACTGATCTTGGCCTGCCCTATGACGGAAGTCATCAAGATTGGGGAATCGAGTCTGCCGACCCGGAGCGTCTGCCGGAGTTTGTCGCGTACTACCGGGACCATCAGGCGGAGTTTGACGAGTGGGCGCAGGAATATTACCTGGGGGAGTTGCTTTTGCAGTCGGCGAACGATGCGCTTCACGGGAGTAGCCAGCCCTACGCCTTGATCGAAACGGCGCTCTTCCTGGTGATCGCTCGCCGCGAACACGAAGCCACTCAATTCCTGCTCAACTACTGGGTCAGACTTGATCGCTCTCCCTTTGTCGAGGGAAAGACGGAGTTTCCTATTGCGGCTGTTCTTCGGCGGGCGTTCGGCTCGTAAAGCTCACGTCGGCGGCGTTTCCAACCCCGCAGGCACCGCGCCCCCCAACCCCACCCAGGCGTCCAGCATGTCGTCCGGTGCAGGCGCGTGGAGGTTTAGCGCCTCACCCGTCACAGGGTGGGGGAGAGTCAGGAAGTGGGCGTGGAGGGCGTGCCGTGAGATGGCCTGACTCTCCCGCCCGTACACCGGGTCGCCGAGAATCGGGCTGCCGAGGTGCGCGAGATGGACGCGAATCTGGTGGGTGCGGCCCGTGCGGGGCTGAGCGCGGACGAGGGCCAGCGTGCGCCCGTGCCCGTCCGGGTGCGTCTCCAGCGGGGTGAAGAGGGTCTGCGCCTCACGCGGATTCACGCCACCGACCGTCATGCGCTGCCGGGCGGTGGGATGGCGTCCAATAGGTGCGTCCACCCTCACCGTACCCTCCGCCCGCCACGTCCCGGCAGCGATGGCAAGGTACGTCTTGCGGGTGTCGCGGTCCTTGAAGGCGGCGGCGAGGCGCGCGTGGGCCTGCACGGTCTTGGCGACGACGATGACGCCGCTCGTGTCCCTGTCGAGGCGGTGGACGATGCCGGGGCGGTAGCCCTCGGGACCCAGGGAGCCGTCTTGCTCGGGGAGAGACATGCGCCCCAACAGCGCGTTGACGAGCGTGCCGGACGTGACGCCGGGGGCCGGGTGCGTGACCATGCCGGGCGGCTTGTTCACGGCGATGAGGTGGTCGTCCTCGTACAGCACGTCGAGGGGCACGTCCTCGGGGACCACGGTGGCGTCCGGTGTGGGGGGAGGCCGCACGGTCAGCACCTCGCCGCCCCTGAGTTTGAGGCTGGCCTTCTGGACGACCACACCGCCCACCGCGACATGTCCCCCCTCGATCCACCCGGCGACCTGCGAGCGGCTCTGGCCCGTCAGTTCGGCCACCACAGCGTCCAGACGGCCCGGCGTGGCGGTCAGGTGCAGGGCCGTTTGAGGGGAGGGCGGCGCGGCGGTCACGGCGGGCAGTGTAGCGCCGTCGCTTCGGCGTCCTCAGCGAACCTTGAGAGAGTGGGGAAATGGGGGGCATGGGTCATCCAAACCGGGACGGGCCGCATAAGGCCGGGTGAGCGTTCCCCACTCTCCCAGGAGGAACGCGCCACACTCCGCCTCTCACCCCCAGGAGAACCCATGCCCAACATCGGTGCGCCGGAACTGCTCCTCCTTCTGCTCGCCGCCCTGATCGTCTTCGGGCCACGCAAACTGCCGGAACTCGGCAAGAGTCTCGGCCAGGGCCTGCGCGAGTTCCGCCGGAGCACGAGTGCCGTGACGGACGAAGTGCGCCGGGGGCTGGACAGCGGGCCGGAGGTGGTCGCCCCCGTTCCCGTCCTGCCTCCCGAGGGGGCGGCGCATAGGCCCCGCGCCTGAGCCACCGTCCGGCTGACATACCCCGCCTTCCCCTGCTAGGCTGCGCTGGACTCCATGACGCCGCCTCCACCGCCCGACGACGGCACCCTCCCCGACGAGGCGCTGATTCAGGCGATGGCGGGCGGGCACGAGGACGCTCTGCGGGAACTCCATCGCCGCCACGCCCGGCTGCTCTACGCCCTCGGCCACCGGATGCTGCGTCAGCGCGACGACGTGGAAACGTGCGTGCAGGACGCCTTCATGAACGCGTGGCGGCACGCGGCCCGCTTCGATCCCTCCCGCGCGAGTGTCAAGACCTGGCTGGTGAGCATCGCCCACCACCGCTTCCTGCAAGAGTTGCGCGACCGCCCCGACACGGCCCTGGAACTGGAGGACTGGGACGCGCCCATCAGCGCCCCCGATCCGACCGACCGTGTGCTCGCCGCCCGCGCCGTGGCGGCACTCGATCCCGCCCAGCGCGAGCTGGTGGAACTCGCCTACTACCGGGGTCACTCCCACTCGGAGCTGGCGACCCTGACCGGGCTGCCCGTGGGCACCGTCAAGTCCCGCCTGCGCGCGGCCCTGGACCGGATGCGCGTGTCCCTGGGCGGGCGCAAGCAGAACGAGAACCCGACTGCACCGGACGCCCTGGAAGGAGGTGAGCGCCCGTGACCCAACCCGACCGCGACCAGCTCACCGCCTACGCCCTCGGCCTGCTGCCCCCCGAGGAGGAGGCCCGCGTCCACGCCGCGCTCGCCGCCGACCCCGCCCTGCGCGCCGGGGTAGACGCTGACCTGGAGGCGCTGACCGCCCTCGCCGAGACGCTGCCGCAGCCGCCCGTGCCCGACGGGGCCGAGGAGCGGTTGCTGGCCCGCCTGCGCGCGGAGGTGCCGAGACCCGCCGCGCCGGTTGCCCCACCCATCGAGCGGAGGCCGAGGCGTCTCTGGCTTCCCCTCGCCGCGCTGGGGCTGGCGGCGGCCCTCGCCCTCTTCTTCGTGCTGCGGCCAGAGGACGACCCACTCCGCCGCTACGCGGACACCCCCGGCGCAATCACCCAGCCCCTTCAGGCGGACGGAAACGACCTCGGCCAGCTCGTGCGCCTGCCGGATGGCCGGGCGTACGTATACCTCTCGCAGCCTGCGGAGACGGGCCGGGTCTATCAGGCGTGGCAGGTTCGGGACGGGGTGCCCGTCTCGCTCGGGCTGTTCGAGGGGCAGGGCTTCCTGTTCGCGGGCCTCCCGGCGGGCGCGACGGTGGCGGTGAGCGTGGAGCCGCCCGGTGGCAGCGAGCAGCCCACGACGACGCCCCTGCTGGTGCAGCGGCTTTGAGGCGGGCATCAGGCGCTGAGGTGTTCTACGCGGTAACGAGCTGAGCTGTGCTCTGAACGTTTGGGGGTAGTCCGCTTCCCACTGAGGCAGAAGCGGAACCGGCGGAACTCATTTCACCTCGTATCCTGTCCCCCATGCCCGTCGTCACCCGCATCGCCCCCAGCCCGACCGGCGACCCCCATGTGGGCACCGCGTACATCGGCCTGTTCAACCACACCCTCGCCCAGCAGGCCCGCGCGGCGGGCGAGGAAGGCAAGTTCATCCTCCGCATCGAGGACACCGACCGGGGCCGCTACGTTCCCGACAGTGAGAAACGCATCTTCCAGATGATGCAGTGGCTCGGCCTGACCCCCGACGAAAGCCCTCTGCAAGGTGGCCCGAACGGTCCCTACCGCCAGAGCGAGCGCAATGAGCTGTATGGCGAGTACGCGCGGAAGCTGGTCGAGTCCGGCCACGCCTACTTCGCGTTCGAGACGCCGGAGGAGTTGACCGCCCTGCGCGAGGAGGCGCAGCGGGAAGGCCGCGTGATCGCCGTCCCCAGCCGCGACCTCGACCCGGCGGAGGCGCAACGGAGGGTGGACGCGGGCGAGAGTGCCGTGGTCCGTCTCAAGGTTCCGCGTGAGGGCGAGACGGTGGTGAACGACGCCCTCCGCAGGCCCATCGCCTTCCAGAACCGCGAGATCGACGACAAGGTGCTGCTCAAGGCCGACGGCTACCCCACCTACCACCTCGCCAACGTGGTGGACGACCGCCTGATGGGCGTGACCCACGTCGTCCGCGCGGAGGAGTGGATCACGTCCACGCCCATTCACGTCCTGCTGTATGAGGCGTTCGGGTGGCCCCAGCCCGTCTGGGCGCACATGCCGCTCCTCCGCAACGCCGACAGGTCCAAGATCAGCAAGCGCAAGAATCCGACCTCGGTGGAGTGGTACATGGATCAGGGCTTCCTCCCCGAAGCTATGCTCAATTTCCTCGCCACGATGGGCTGGACGCACCCGGAAGGCCGCGAAATCTTCGACCTCGCCGAGTTCGGGCGCGTCTTCCGGCTGGAGGACGTGACGCTCGGCGGCCCTGTCTTCAGCCTCGACAAGCTGAAATGGATGAACGGCAAGTACCTGCGTGAAGTGCTGAGCGAGGAGGAGGTGGCGAAGCGCCTGCATGATTACCTCGCCGGGCAGAAGCACGACCTGCCCTTCGACGATTACTTCCGCGCCGTCGTCCGCATGATGATTCCGCGCATGGACGTGTTCTCGGAGTTTCTGGAGAAGACGCCCTACTTCTGGTCCGAGGACTACCCGGTGAACGAGAAGGCGCAAAAGCTTCTGGCTGAGGGCCGTGACCTCCTCCCCGACCTCGCCGCCCGCCTGAAGAACCTCCCCGCCTTCGACCAGGCGACGACCGAAGCCGCCCTGCGCGCCTTCGCGGAGGAGCGGGACCTCAAGCCCGGCAAGGTCATGCAGCCCCTGCGCGCCGCCGTCGCCGGAACGAGCGAAAGCCCCGGCATGTTCGAGATGCTGGAGGTGCTGGGGCAGGAGCGCGTGGTGGCGCGGGTGGAGCGTGCGGCGCGGGGGAGCTGACCCCGGCTCAGTTTCCCGGCAGGGCGTAGACGTTCAGCCGACCATCCGCCGACGCGACGGCCAGCCAGCCCCAGTCCCGGCTGACGGCCAGGCTGAGCCAGGCGTTCGGTCGGGTCTTCGTGAACGGCTCGTAGGTCGTCAAGAGGTTTCCCCGCCGCTCCAAGTCGTGCAGGGTCACGCGCCCGTCGCTGCAGGCCACGAAGAGAGTGTTGCCGGGTCCCACCGTCACATCCGTGACCTGAACCTCGGGGGCGGGCATGTCGATCTGAGCGACCCGCTGGCCGTTGCCTGTCTGCCAAATCGCCACGCCGGACTGATATTCGCCCGCTACCACGAACCGTCCGTCCGGGCTGAACGTCGGGGCGTCGGGCGCGTCGCGTTTGCCCTCGCGCTTCAGAATCCGCAGGCCCCCGGCGGCGACGTTCCAGACCCTGACCTCCCGTTCGCAGGAGTAGGCGAGCTTCGTGCTGTCGGCGCTCCAGCTCAGCTCACCCGGCCAGGGACCGCCTGAGCCACGCAGACAGTCGACGGGCTGCGTCGGCAGGCTCTTGAATCGGCGGGCGAGGTCGGCAGTCCAGATTTCCACCCGCCGTCCCTCCCCGACCGTCACCACCGAGCGCCCGTCCGGGCTGACGTTCAGGCTGAGGAACTTTCCCGAAACGTTTTCCAGTAGCCTTCCCGTTCGCGCGTCCCAACGGCGCAGACCCGTCTGGTCGGCAGACAGCAGGAAGCGGCCATCCGGTGTGAAGCTGATGTCGAAGATGAACTCGGTGTCCTGTCCACAGGCCAGGACCCGCGTGAGGGCACCCTCCAACGCCGTCACCTTCCGCCCCGCCGTCACGTCCCACACCACGACCTGACAGCGGTCAAAGTCGAGTTGCACGGCCAAGATGCGACCCTCCGGCGTGACGATTGGCGAGCGTAACTTGCTGTTGCCACGGAACTTCACCGCGCGGGGCGAACTCTGCCGGGGCACCAGCACGGCTGCTGCGCCGTCGTAGTCCACTGCCACCGCGCGCTGACGGTCCACGTAAAAGGCTGTCCGGGCGTTCGGATGACTTACGGTTTGGACTGGCGCGGGGGAAGGTGCGGCGGCGGCACTTACCAGAGTCAGACCCAGGAGCAGGAAGAAGCGCATCCTCCCAGTGTTCCGCTCCTGCCTGACGCGCGCCTGAGAGCTGACCGCCCCCTAACCCCGTACAATGCCCCCAAACGACCGTTAGGAGGCAGGACAGATGGAGGATCGCCGGATTCGGGTGCTGATCGCCAAACCGGGCATGGACGGCCACGACCGGGGCGCGAAGGTGGTCGCGCGGGCGCTGCGCGACGCGGGTATGGAGGTGGTGTACACGGGCCTGCGCCAGACCGCCGAGATGATCGTGAACGCGGCCATTCAGGAGGACGTGGACGCCATCGGCCTGAGCGTGCTGTCGGGCGCGCACATGCACTACTTCCGCGAGGTGGTGGGGCTGCTGCGTGAGCGCGGGGCGGGCGACATTCTCGTGTTCGGCGGGGGAATCATCCCCGATCAGGACCTGCCGAAGCTGGAGGAACTGGGCGTGGGGAAGGTCTTCACCCCCGGCGCGAGTACCGAGGACGCCGCCACCTACCTGAAGGCCGCCGTCGCCGAGCGGTGGGCGGCGCAGGGCGGATGAGGGAGGAGCGGCCAGCGGCCAGCTTCCAGCCGCCAGCAACCCACAGAGCGGCGGCATGAGCGACCGCGCCCACGTTCCTCCAGCATCTTCCACGGCCCTCCCGCTAGGACGGCTCGCTCCCCTGTATGTGGCGCAGGCGCTCGCCACGGGCGCGACGACCGTCAGCACCATCCTCGCCTCCCTCGTGATGAGCGGGCTGGGGCGCGAGAGTCTGACGGGGCTGCCGAGCACCCTGATCAGCGCGTCGGCGGCGCTCTCGGCGGGGCTGTTCGGGGCGCTGATGCTGCGGGCGGGGCGGCGGCTGGGGCTGGGGGTGGCCTTCGCGCTGGGGGCGGCGGGCGCGGTCGTCGGCTTCGCGGGAGCGCGGGCGAGTGTCACCCCCGTCTTCCTCCTCGGGGCGGTGCTGATGGGCGCGGCGCAGGGCGGCTACCAGCAGGCCCGCTACGCCGCCGCCGAGAGCGTGCCGGAATCGCGGCGCGGCACGGCCCTCGGCCTCCTGATGCTGATGAGTGTGTTCGGCGCGTTCGTGATGACGGGCTTCTCTGGCGTGGTGGAGACGCTGGGTTCCCGCCTCGGCACCTCCGCCGAGGTCGCCGGGTGGCTCGTCGGTGGGGGGCTGCTCGGGGTGGCGGCCCTCCTGATGCTGGCGTGGGTGCCCGTGCGGTCTCCCGCGCAACTCTCCACCCAGGCCCGGCTTTCCGTCCGCGCCGCCTTCGCCGTTCCCGGTGTCCGCTCCACCGCCCTCGCCCTCGCCACCGCGCAGGGGGTGATGGTCACGCTGATGAGCCTCACGCCGCTGCGGGCGCACCACGCGGGGGTGGACCATACGGGCGTCGCCGCGCTGATCTCCGGGCACATCGCGGGCATGTTCGCCTTCGGGTGGCTCACCGGGCCGCTGATCGACCGTCTGGGGCTGAGGTTCGGGTACATCGGCGGCGCGCTGCTCCTCGTCCTCGCCGCCCTCACCGCGCCGCTGCCGGGAACCGCGTGGCTGGGGGTCAGCATGTTCGTCCTCGGCCTCGGGTGGAACCTCGCCTTCGTCTCCGGCAGCAAGGCGCTGGCCCGCTATCCCGCCGCGCAGGGTGTGACCGATGGGCTGGGCTACGTCGTCGCCGGGGTGGGCACCCTCGTCGGCGGCCTCGTCATCGCCCGCGCGGGCTTTCCCGTCCTCGCCCACGCCTGCGCCGTGCTGGCGCTGCTGCCGCTGGTGAGCGCGTGGAGGGTGGGGAAGGGGTAGGGAAGGGGCAAAGGGTGAGGGCCGCGCTTCCGGGTGGGAAGGCGGCCCTCTCTCTATGCTGGCGGAACGGGAGAGATTCGAACTCTCGAACAGGTTGCCCCGTTACACACTTTCCAGGCGTGCTCCTTCAACCACTCGGACACCGTTCCAGCGCAGAGCAGAGTAGCGGAGGAAGGCGGGAAAATCAAACGGGGATGCCGGGAGTCTGGCAGAGACTGCCGCACGCGCGGGAATGCCGCGTGTTCAGGCCCTCCGAGCAGGAATCTTACGACGGGTCTTTCGCCAGCATTTAACCGGGAAAGGACGCGGCGGGCGGGTCCCTATAGTGGGCAGATGGAAGACCTTCAGAAGCAGGTCCAGCGCTGGAAGCTCGTCGCCCTCGTCGGCCTCGCCTTTGGCGGCGGGATGTTCGTGCAGCAGTACGGCAACGCCAGCGCCCAGCGAGGGGTTGCGGCTCAGGTCGTGCGGCTGGACACGAGCAACTGCACCTTCGGCATTGCGACGGGCAGCACGCCCCGCAACGTCCCCGACGGTGCCCTGCTCATGCAGGCCGTGCAGCAGGGGAGCGGCGCGGCGAATACGGCTTGGATTTACAACGCTTGCAGGTAGATCGCTGAGCATGAGGAGACGGTCGGGTGGTCACAATGACCATCCAACCGTCTTTCTATGTTTGCCCTATGTGCGGTTTACAGGAGTGTACTTCATACCACTCGGGCCTATTGTCCAGATAAAATCCGAGAACTCATCGGGAGAGACAAATCCTGACCGCTTGGAAGTTCTAAAGATACTTCTAAAAAATCTGAAACGGGCTTTTTTCCGGCTCCAAGTGCCCAGAGGAACAGCTCTGCACCGAGTAGTGATGGTTGCCAAACTACACCATGTCCCATTTCTGCTGTGTAGCCGTATGGTCCTGCATATGCAAGTAAAACTTCGGCGGGGTTCTGTGAATACCAACTGCCAATCAAACCTTCTCTCACAAGTCCTCCGTATAAATGGCTCGTTATTCCTTGCTCTACTTCCTCTGCGGTCAATCCCATAGCATCGTAGAATTCGAGAATCGGTATAAACGACCTAAATTTCAAAGTCTCTTGGTAATCTGCAAAATTTGAAGGCACTCCTCTGGCGTTCTGGTAAAGAGTTGCGTAAAAGACGTAGTGGGCGCGTATTTGATAGCTCGATAGTCTCCCCAATAGAGCAGTGAAAGTCGCCCCACGGTCGTCACGGGCATTTGAAGTATAAGAGGAAGCAAGAACACCACCAAAATATTCTGTTGAGAGCCGATCTTCTATAAAAGAACCATCATCAAGAATTCCCTTCAAGACTTTAGGGGATACAGCACCCTCTCCAGGATCGTCTCCTAGCTTGGTGCTGGCATTTTCAACTATTTTTGCAAAATTGCTCAATCTTCGCTCTGTCCAAGCCTGAAGCTCCTTGCCAACATAATCTGCGGTTGGCCCCAGCACTTTTTGGAGAATGGGGTTATCGCCTGCGAATTTTAGAGCTGCGACAATGCCTGCTAACGTGATGGCGTCTGGCGACATATGCGAATTCTACTTGGAAAAACTCAGCAGACTTACGTATACGGGTCCTCCAAATACCTCCTCACCACCTCCAACGGCCCATACCTCCTCTCCCTCAACTCCTGCTCCACCTTGCGGGCGTGTGCCCAGGCGGCCTCGGCCATTTCCGGCGTCACCTGCCCCGCCCGCACGGCCTCCTCCAGATCGTCGGCGTCGATGATATGGGTTTCGCTCACCCGCCAGCCGGGCTGCCAGTCGGCGATCACATCGAGGTAGAGGTCGTCGTGCCAGGGAAAGCCGTCTTCGCCCAGGCCCTCGCCCGCGTGGATGTCCACGTACAGTTGGGCGGGCTGCCCGGAGGCGTCCAGCATGACGGTGAGGGCGTCGCCCATCACACCCTCTCCAACACCTGTGGGGTGGACGCGCACCCAGCGGTAGCCGTCGGCCAGGATTCGCAGGGTACGCTCCCCAAAGGTCACGTCCTGCACCCGCGCGACCTCGTGGGCGATGAAGTCCACGATGACGAAGCCGGGAATGTGCGTGACCGTCTGGCTGTGCCGGGTGGCACGCGACCAGGGGCGGAGATCAAACGTCTTGCGTTTCAAGTTGAACCCACCGCCATCTTTTGCAGGGCGCTTAGCAGCAACTCGCCCTCGGTGGCCTGCACGCGCGCCCGCAGCGTCTCCACGGTGTCGCCGGGCCGCACCTCCACCCGCGACTGCGCCAGCACCGGCCCCTCGTCGATGCCCGCCGTGACGAGGTGGACGGTCGCGCCCGTCTCCGCCTCGCCCGCCGCGAGGACCGCCGCGTGTACCCGGTCCCCGTACATGCCCCGCCCGCCGTGCCGGGGCAGCAGGCTGGGGTGGACGTTGAGCAGCCGCCCCGCGTAGGCCCCCAGCACGCGCGGCCCCAGTTCCCGCATGTACCCGCTCAGCACCACCGTATCCGCCCCCGCCCCCCGCAGGACATCGAGAATCGCCCCGTCCAACGCCTCCGGGTCCGGGTGCGTGGCCGCGCTCAGGTGCGCCGTCGTCAGCCCCTCTTCACGCGCCCACGCGAGTGCCGCCGACCCGCTGTTGTTGCTGACGAGTGCGGCGGGCACGGCGTCGAGCCGCCCGTCCCGACACGCGGAGGCGAGAAACCGCGCCGCGCTGCCACCGTGGGAGGCGAGGAAGGCGAGGATCATGGGCGCTCCGCGCCGGATGTAGGACGTGGGTTGTGGGCTGTAGGAAAAGAGAACAGGAGGACGGGCCGTTTCTTCTGCCCCTCCCCCTTGAGGGGGGAGGCTGGGTGGGGGTGAGCGGGCGTGGCGTCCACAGGAAGGCGACCGTCAAACACCCGCGCTTTGCCACCGTAGCTACGCGCCGTTGCGACAGCCCCCATCTCCCTCACTTCCCCAGCTCCTGCAACCCCAATTCTTGAAGCAGGGCCGCGCTCGTCAACACCCCATTGTGATAGTCCTCCAGCGCGAAGCTCTCGTTGGGCGAATGGGGGGCGTCCTCGTTCAGGCCGAAGTCCACGAGGAGGACGGGGGCACCCAGAATGCGGCGGAAGTCCGCAACGATGGGGATGGAGCCGCCCGTGCGGCTAAAGGCGGCGGGCTTGCCGTACACCCGCGTCAGTGCCCGGTCGGCGGCCTTGATGAACGGCGAGTCGAGGTCCACCTTCACGGGCTGGCCGCCGTGCAAGGCCTTGACCTCCACCTTCACCCCCTGGGGCGCGATGGTGGGCACGTACTCCTGAATGAGGCGGGTGACGCGCTCTGGGTCCTGCCCGGGCACGAGGCGCATGGAGACCTTCGCCCCGGCCTTCGCGGCGATTACGGTCTTGCTGCCCTCGCCCTGGTAGCCGCCCCAGATGCCGTTCACGTCGAGGGTGGGCCGCGCCCACAGCCGCTCCAGCGTGGAGTACCCCTCCTCGCCGGGCAGGGCGGGCACGCCGATGGAGGCGGCGAACTCCTCGTCGGAGTGGGGCAGCCGCGCCCACATCTCGCGCTCCTCCGGGGTCAGTTCCTCCACGCCGTCGTAGAAGCCGGGGATGGTCACGCGTCCGTGGTCGTCCTTGAGCTTGGAGATGATCTCCGCGAGCGCGTTGATTGGGTTGGGTGCCGCCCCACCGTAGGAGCCGGAGTGGAGGTCGCGGTTGGCCCCCTGCACCAGAATCTCCACGTAGCTCAGCCCGCGCAGGCCATAGGTCACGGTGGGCACGTCGGGCGCGAAGCGCGAGCCGTCGGAAATCACGATCACGTCGGCCCCCAGCTCCTCCGCGTGGGCCTGAAGGTACGCGGCGAGGCTGGGGCTGCCGACCTCCTCCTCACCTTCCAGCAGGAACTTGACGTTGACGGGCAGCGGTGTTCCCTCGGTCTGGCCCTGCGAGAGCAGCAGCTCCACACCCCGGATGTGCGCGTAGGCCTGCCCCTTGTCGTCCGTGCTGCCCCGCGCGTAGATGCGCCCGTCCCGCACGGTCGGCTCGAAGGGGGGCGTGACCCACTCCGAGAGCGGTGCCTCCGGCTGAACGTCGTAGTGCCCGTAGATCAGCACCGTGGGCTTGCCCGGCGCTTCCAGCCGCTCGGCGTACACGACGGGATGCCCGGCCTTGCCGCTGTGCTCGGTCGCGTCCACCCGCGCCGCGAAGCCGAGGCTCTCCAGCTTGGCCCGCAGAAACTCGGCGGCGCGGCCCATGTCCTCCGTGTGCGTGGGATCGGCGCTCACCGAGGGAATTCGCAAGAGGTCGAACAGCTCCCGCTCGGCCTGCTGGCGGTCGTGGAGGGCGGCGAGGTCCGTCTGGGATGTGGTCATGGGGGGATGATAGAGGGTGAGTGGTCAGTGGGAAGTGGTGAGTGGAGAGGAGCTTGGACGCCTCTTCTCTTTTCGCTCCTCTCCCTCGAGGGGGGAGGCCGGGAGGGGGTGAAGCGGGCCTGGCATTCACGAAGCGTGGAGGGTCAAAGCCCCTTTTCGACGATGGAGCCGCTCACACGCCCCCTCACCCCGGCCCTCCTGCTGTTTTTCCCTCTTCCCCAATCCCTCACCCCTTACCTTTCCCTCCATTCAACATCCTTGCGGCGGGTATACTCAAGCAAGATATGGCCGCCGACTCCAAACACCGCCCCGTGTATGTGATCTCGGTTGCCGCCGAACTCGTGGACATGCACCCGCAAACCCTGCGGCTGTACGAACGCAAGGGCCTGATCCGTCCGGGGCGAAGCAGCGGCAAGACGCGGCTGTATTCCGAGCGCGACATCGAGCACCTGCGCGAAATCCGGCGGCTGACCCAGGAACTCGGCGTCAATCTCGCCGGGGTCGAGGAGGTCATGCGGCTCCAGCACGAGCTGGACGACCTTCAGGGCGAGTTCGAGGCCGAGATCGAGCGCATCGAGGACGAGTTGCGCGAGCGGGCCTCCAAGCCGCAGGCCCTTCCCGCGCCGGACGGCAAAACCGACCCCAGGGACCGCCCGGTGTACGTCATCTCCATCGCCGCCGAACTCGTGGACATGCACCCGCAAACCCTGCGGCTGTACGAGCGCAAACAGCTCATCCGTCCCGGTCGCTCCAGCGGCAAGACGCGGCTGTACTCCGAGCGCGACATCGAACATCTGCGCGAAATCCGGCGGCTGACCCAGGAACTCGGCGTCAACCTCGCCGGGGTCGAGGAGATCATGCGCCTGCGGCACCAGTTGGAGGGTGCCCGCTTCCAGATGGAGGGCAATGTGCGCCGCCTCCAGCAGGACATCACCGACCGGATGACGAGTTGGCGCACCCTGCCCGCCCCGGAGGAGCCGCAGGACGGGGAGAAACAGGACGGGAAGGACGCGGACGAGGGCGAATGAGCGGGGATGGCGTGCGCCAGCGGGTCGGCGCGGGCGTGGCGGTGCTGCGTGACGGGGAAGAGGTTCTGCTCGTGCGTCGTGGCGACAATGCACTCTGGGACTTCCCCGGCGGCGGCGTGAGCGTGGGCGAGGAGGTGGAGGCCGCCGCCCGCCGTGAGTTGCGCGAGGAGACGGGCGTGAGCGCCGGATCTCTCACTCTCCTCGGCGTCTTCGGCGGGGACGCGCACCGTCATACATACCCTGATGGGAACGTCGTCGCGTGGGTGACGGTGCTCTACACGGCCCGGCACACGGGCGAGGCACCCAGAGCCGGAGACGACG
This sequence comes from Deinococcus sp. YIM 134068, assembly GCF_036543075.1. Lineage (NCBI taxonomy): Bacteria > Thermotogati > Deinococcota > Deinococci > Deinococcales > Deinococcaceae > Deinococcus > Deinococcus lichenicola. The sequence continues at coordinate 65,261 of NZ_JAZHPF010000005.1, read as the reverse complement.
CCGCCGAGGTCGCGTGGTGGCCCCTCTCCGCCCTGCCCGACGACGTGGGGGAGGCGACCCGCGCCTACTTCCGCGCCCTCACTGTGGGGCCAGCATGAGCCGCCACGACCAGCCCCGCTTGTGGGTGGTCGGTGACGTTCACGGCGAGCTGAACAAACTGCGCGACCTGCTGCGGGGCGCGGGCCTGATGGACGCGGGGGACGCCTGGACGGGCGGGACGGCCCACCTCGTCTTTCTGGGGGACTACCTCGACCGGGGGCCGGACGGGGTGGGCGTCGTTCGGCTCGTGCGCGGGCTGGAGGCGCAGGCCCCGCAGTCGGGCGGGCGCGTCACGGCGCTGCTGGGCAACCACGAGGTCATGTTCCTCGCCGCCGACCGCTTCCGCGACCTCGGGGACGCCCACTTCGGGCTGCACGGCTACTGGCTGGCGAATGGGGGTCAGGCCCACGACGCCGCCCGCATGGGGGACGAGGACCGCGCCTGGCTCGCCGCCCGCCCCGCCCTCGCCCGCGCGGGCCGCTGGCTGCTGCTCCACGCCGACAGCCGCATGTACCTGCACCTCGGCCCCACCGTGGAGGCCGTGAACGCCCACGTCGCCGCCCTGCTGCACAGCCCCTCGCCCGAGGTCTGGGGCTATTTCGCCAACGCCTTCGTGGAACGGCTCGGCTTCATCGGGCCGCGTGGCGACCGCGCCGCTCAGGAGTTGCTGGACACCTACGGCGGCATCCGCCTCGCCCACGGCCACACGCCCGTCATCGTGCTGCTGGACGAGGGCGTGCCCGGCGACTCCCCCGACCTCCCCCTCACCTACGCGGGCGGTCGCTGCGTCGCCGTGGACAGCGGCATGGCCTACCACGCCGAGGGCGGCTTCATCGCCCGCCTGAGTGAGCGGGGCGTGGCGGAAGTCGTGACGCTGGGCGCGGGTGGGACCAAAAAATAGGGGCGGACCGCTGGTTGGGTCCACCCGGAGCGACGATCACACGACTTCTTCTTGTTCCCCTAACAGGAGAGAGTCGGGTGAGGGGGCCATGTCACGACTCCACCGCTCCCCACCCCTCTCAGCTCAGGTCCCGCCCTGCAAGTCGTCCTTGATGTTCTGCGCCGTCTTCTCCCCGGCGCGCTGCACCTCACCACCCGCCGCCTTCAGCGAGTCGCCCGGAGAGCGGCCCTGCATCACGTCCGAGACGGCGGACTTCGCGGCGTCGCCCGCGCGGGCCAGGTTGCCCTCCGTGTCGGGGCTGACGCGCTTGAGCAGGCCGTCCACCTGCTCGCGCACCGACGGGTTGGAGCGGTACAGGGCATATCCGCCGCCCACGAGGAGCACCAGGCCCCACGGGAAGCCGCCGCCCGAGGACTTGCGCTGCTTCTTGAGGGCCGTGCTCAATGTGGCGACCTCGCCTTGCAGCGTCACGAGGTCCTTCTGCTGCTTGACGAGCGCGGCGGCCATCTCGGCGTGCTGCTTGGTCACGGCCTTCGCCACCTGATGCTCCAGCTCATGACGGGCCTTGCGGGCGGCCCCCTTCACGTCGTCCATCGCGTGTTCGGCAGTTTTCATGGCGCTTCCTCCCCTGAATGGTCTGGACTGAGGGCTGCTGCCCCCGACGCCGTGAAGTCTGAGGCGCGTGCCTCCGCCTTGCTTGCGAGCCGGATGAAGAGTTTTCCACAAACGCCCGAACGTGAAGCCTCGGTCAAGACGAGGGGCGGGAAAGGGCGACAGGGTACACTCGGCCACGTGAAGACGCACAAGGTCGAGGTCGGGGACGTGACGCGCGAGCTGCCGATTGTTGAGGTGGGACCGGGGGTGAGCGTGGCCCTGTTCAACATGCTGGGCGACACGGAAGTGACCGAGGCCGCCGGACGTGCCCTCGCCGCGCGGCTGCCCGCCGACGTGGAGGTTCTGGTCACGCCCGAGGTCAAGGCGCTCTCGCTCGCGCACGTCCTCAGCCGGGAGAGCGGGCGGCCCTACGTCGTGATCCGCAAGACGCAAAAGCCCTACATGGTGGACCCCATCGCGCGCGAGGTCGTGAGCATCACCACGGGGAAGCCCCAACTCCTCGTGCTCGACGGCTTCGATGTGGAGAAAATCCGGGGCCGCCGGGTCGCCATCGTGGACGACGTGGTGTCCAGCGGCGGCACCCTGAACTCCCTGCGCCAGATCATCGAGGAGGTCGGCGGGGAGGTCGCGGCGGTCGTCGCCGTCTTCACCGAGGGGCAGGAGCGGCCCGAGGTGACGGCGCTGGGGCACTTGCCGCTCTTTTCGTGACGGAGCCGGACCCAGACCCCAATCCACCGCTCCTGACCCCGCGCCTGCGCCTCGAACCCCAACGCGCCGGGCACGCGCCGGACATGGCCGCCGTCCTCGCCGACCCACGGGTCCACGACTTCCTGCCTTCTTCTCCTCCGACACAAGCGGAGCTGAGAGCGCGCTTCGCCCGCCTGGAGTCGCGGCGCTCGCCGGACGGAACACAGGGCTGGCTGAACTGGGTCGTCTTCGCCCGCGCGGGCGGCTCGGCCCTGGGAACGGTGCAGGCCACCGTGCGCCCCGCCGAGGGGGAGGCCGACGTGGCCTACGTCTTTCACCCGTCGGCGTGGGGGCAGGGGTATGCCACGGAAGCGGTGCGGGTGATGCTGGACTTTCTCGCCTCCGGGCCGGGGGTGCGGGAGGCCGTGGCGCAGGTGGACACGCGCAACGCGGCCTCCCTTCGCCTGCTGACCCGGCTGGGATTCCGACGGACGGCCTTCACCCCTCACGCCGACGAGTTCCGGGGGGTGGTCAGCGACGAGTTCACCTACCGTCTGCCTCTTGCCCCGGCTTCGGGATAGCTTGGGCGGCATGACCCTACCCCACTCCCAGGCCCTGACCGTCACGGTCGGCGACGTGACCCGCGAGCTTCCCACCGTGCGCGTCGGGAGCGTGGGGCGGGTGCCCCTCGTGGAGTTCATCGGGGACAGCGAGTTCACCAAAGCCGTCGCGGAGGCGATGCTGCCCCTTATCCCGCCCGGCACCGAGGTCCTGCTGACCGTGGTGACGAACGCGTTGCCGCTCGCCCACGAACTCAGCGACCGCTCGGGCCTGCCCTACGTCTGCGTCCGCAAGAAACGCCGCACGTACATGCAAGACCCCCTCATTCAGGACGTGCCCAGCATGACCCTCGGCACGGCGGAGACGCTGTGGCTCGACGGCCCGCACGCCGCCCGATTGAGGGGCAGGCGCGTCGCCGTCGTGCAGGACGTGATCGCCAGCGGCGGCACGGCTCAGGCCCTCGCCCGGCTGGTGGGGCGCGCGGGCGGCACGCTCTCCGGCTACCTCGCCGCCTTCAAGCAGGGGGACACGTCGCTGCCCGTCGCCCACCTTCAGGAATTGCCGCAACACCTGTGAGGGTTTGGTCGCCAGTCGCCAGCGGCCAGTCGCCAGAAGGAGCAGGGGAGGTTCGCCGTCTTTCACGCGCAAGGGTAAAGGGACGCTCACGCCCTGCCCGGTGGGCCGCTGTTAGCGTGGGGGCACAGGAGGCAACCCCATGACCCAGAGTGACGACCGCCCGCAGAACGTTCCGTCCACCGACGCCACGGCGGAGAGCGAGATCAGCAACGTGGACCTTCAGTTCATGGGCCGCACGGACGAACACCGCGACGCCCTCGGGGACGCCGACGCGGAGGCCATGATCGCCGACGAGTACGCCGACCGGGGCCTGAACAAGCAGGACGTGGCCTCGGCGGGCAGCATGATCACCAGCGACCCGGCGAGCACCACCCCCGGAGACGAGACCTCGGACGACACGAGCAACGGCTAAAGCCAGTCTGTTGGGTGGGCCGGTGGGGGAGACCTCGCTGGCCTGCTTCTTTGTTGGAGCCTGATTGGGTTGGTGGGGTGCTCGCTCCGTCTCCCCCCCTCCCAGCCTCCCCCACGAGGGGGGAGGGGTAACAACGCTTCTGCTTTAACCCTTCTCTCTACATATGGGGGTCAGCACCGCTCGCCCTCACTTCCCCACGCAGAAGTTGCGGAACACGGCGTCCACCACGTCCTCGCCCACGTCGCGCCCGGTCAGGTCGGCCAGCGCTCGCAACGCCTCCTCCAACTCGTACCCGGCCAGCTCGTCGGGGAGGAGGCGGGCGGCGCGCACATGCGAGAGCGCCCGGCGGGCGGCGTCGGCCTGCCGCTCGGTGGTGAGCCACGCCTCGCCCCGCGCCGCGTCACCGATCAGGGCGGAGTGGATGGCGTCACGCAACTCGGCGAGACCCGCGCCCGTCACGGCGCTGACCGCTAGCATGCCCTCATCGCTCCACACGGCGGGCAGATCACTCTTCGTCCGCACTCGCAGCACCCGCGCCGCGTCCGGCAAATTGGCGGGCAACGCCTCGCGAGGCTGAGAACCATCCTCAAGAACGAGCACGAGGTCGGCGGCCCCGGCCAGAGTGACCGCCTGACGCACCCCGGCGGCCTCCACCTCGTCGCCCGTCTCGCGGATGCCCGCCGTGTCCACCAGGGTCACGGGCACGCCCGCCAGCGACATCTGCGCCTCCAGATAGTCGCGCGTCGTGCCCGGAATCGGCGTCACGATGGACCGCTCGTAGCCCAGCAGGGCGTTGAGGAGGCTGCTCTTGCCCGCATTTGGAAGACCGATTAGGGCCAGCCGTGCCCCCCGCGTGGCGACCTGCCCGGCGCGGGCCGTACCCACAAGCGCCCCCAGTTCGGCTTCGGCTGCCGCGAGGGGAGCCTCCCGGTCCTCCTCGGGCACGCCCTCCTCCGGGTAATCGAGCAGGGCCTGGATCGCCGCCAGCGTGCGCGTGATCTGCGTCGCCACCCGCTCTACCCGCTCGCCGAGCGCCCCGGCGAGGCCGAGGCTCGCCTGCCGCCGCGCCGTGTCCGTCCCCGCGTTCACGAGGCCCAGCACCGCCTCCGCCTGCGCGAGGTCGAGCCGTCCGGCGAGGTAGGCCCGCTGGGTGAACTCGCCGGGCCGGGCTGGGCGGGCACCGAGTTCCAGCACCCGCGCCAGCACCCGCCCCAGCACCGCCGGGCTGCCGTGCGTCTGGAGTTCGGCCACGTCCTCGCCCGTGTAGGAGCGCGGCCCCCGGAAGACCAGGCACAGGCCCTCGTCCAGCACCTCGCCGCCCTCGGCGGTCAGTTGCCCGAAGAGGAACTGTCCCCCGGCGGTCCTGCTCGGCTTCCGCCGCCCCCGGAATAAGCCGTCCGCCACGGTCAGCGCCCCCGGCCCGCTCACCCGCACGATGCCTACGCCCGCGCTGCCGGGAGCGGTGGCAATGGCGGCGATGGTGTCGGAGAGGCCGAGGCGGGTCACGGGGGGCAGGGTAGCAGGGGGAGAGAGTCAAATATGCTGGAGAGGAAAACAATTGCTGCTACGTTGGCCTCATGAATGAGATAGAAGAAGCTCTGTCTCCTTACAGAAGGGCATGGATGGCAAGGCAATCACCTCTGGGACCGTTGATTCACACCTTCTATGCGCCCGCCGAGTCATCCATCGTTGAAGAGGTTTTCGGCGATAATCTTCCGCCTAAGTCTGTTCTAGAGTTCTGGAAGAGAACGGCTGGCGGTCGTCTGTATGAAGACGTTACTTATGGTCAATGGGGCTTGATTCTTTTTGCGCCTGAGAAAGTTAAGACTCGTTCAGAAGAAGCCTACAAAAATTACCCAGAAAACTACCGTGCCAGTGATCTGGTTCTCGGTGAGTTCCTGGGTGATCAGGATGTTCTCTTTATCGTTGGAGAGGCGGCTAGACCTGATTTTGGCAGAGTTTACGTTGCTTCACCGCTCGACTCGCGTTCTGAGTGGTCTCTGGTTGGTGACGATCTAGCCGACTTCCTAAGAAAATTTGCTCAGGCGAACGGAGAGAAGTTCTGGGAGAGGTACTGACTCACCCTGACTTCTTCCACTTCCCCTTGCTCCGGTTCCCCGGCTTGTTCCCCACCGGGGCCGTCCTCATCCTGATCTTCTCGTCGTCGTAGCGCAGCATCACGGCGAGGCGGGCGCGGGAGATGATGTGGTGTGGGTGCCTCGGCACGAAGGCCGTCACCACGTCGAGGTGGCCGTCCGGCGCGTGCTCCACGACGACGTGAAGGGGCAGCGCCACCCCGCACGACTCGAAGAAGCCGCACACCAGCCAGCGGCGGTCCTCCGGGTACACGGCGCGCACTCGCCCGGCGACGAGGACCTGGATGATGTCGTGCTCCAGGAAGCCCTCGGCGCGGGCGTGGCCGATGGCGTGGGGGCAGAGGTGATAGCGCCCGTCGTACACGGCGTCACGCAGCCGGGCGTGGGCGCGGGTCAGCGTGTGGTCGGTCGTGTCCACGCCCGCGAGGTCGGCCTCACGCTGGGGCTTGACGGGCTTGGCGCGCAGGTGTTCGGGCCGCGCGGGCGGCGGGGTGGGCGCGCGGCGGGCCTCCTTCTCGGCGCGGGCGAGCTGGGCGCGCAGGGCGAGCAGGTCCGTTCCGGCTTTCACCGGGCGGCTCGGGGCAGAGCGGGTCGCAGGTGCTTTCGTCACGGCGGGCCTCCCGTCACTTCGCTCCCCTGCGGCCATTTCCCCTCGGGGGCGGGGGTCCTGTGGGTCAGGAGCCGCCTCCAAAAAGAAAACGCCCCTCAAACACGGCTTCGTGTTCGTGGGGAGGGAGGCGACGTACCCTGTTCAGGGCATGGCGGAAGGATAGCACATCTCCCGGTGTTGACGGCGTGACGAGGCGGGCAGACGGGGGGGGAGGGGGGTCATACGCTGACCGTGGTTCGCGCGTTCGTTCCCCCACCGCTTCCCAGGAGGTACCTGCCCATGATCCGCCCGATGCAAGCGACCGACGCCCCCGACGTGCTCGCCCTGCTTCACTGGATGGACGACGCGCCCGAACGCGAGGTCTTCGCCCCCGACGCGCGGGACGCTGCCGCCCTGCACGACGAGTGCGAGGACCGGGTGTGCCTCGTCTCCGAGGGGACCGACGGGATGGTACAGGCGTACTGCGCGCTCGCTCCCTTCCGCGACGGCCTCGCGCTGGAGGGGCCGCTGGGGAGCGGTGACCTCTCCGGGCTGCTGCGGCGGGCGGTGGCGCGGGCGGACGGCCTCCCCGTGTACGCCTTCAGCGCCCGCGACAATCTGGATGCGCGGGCGGCGCTGGAGGGGGCGGGCTTCACCGCCATGCACACCACCGACTTCTACACGGGCCGCGCCGCGCACCTCGCCCGCGCTGCCCGCGTGCCGGGGGAGTACACGGCGGAGGACGCCCTCCCGCCCGCCGACTACCGCGCCCTCTTCCGCGCCGCCGAGGACGGCTGGTCGGGACGGCTGGAGTGGACCGACGCCCAGTTGCGCGCCCACTTCGCGCGGGACGACGTGCGGCTGGTGGTGCTGCGGCGATCAGGGCGGCCCGTGGGCTTCGCCGAGCTGGAGCTGAACGCCGAGGCGGCCCGCGCCGACCTCACCTACGTCGCCGTGCATCCCGCCGAGCGTGGGCAGGGGCTGGGGCGGGTGCTGCTGGCCCTCGCCGCCGCCGAGGCCGCCGCCCACCCGGAAGTCCGCGACCTGCGCGCCCGCGCCCACGACCACGCCCGCGCCGCCCGCGCCCTCTACACCCACGCCGGGATGAGGCATTGCCGCTCCGTCGTGACGTACCTGCGCGACGACACGGACGGGGAGGTGTAGGCGGGGCGGAAAGCCGCACATTCCGCCCGTCTGAGCCGCGCTAGCCTCTCCCACATGGGGAAACGTGACCGCCAAGCCGTCCGCACCGCCTATGTGACGTTGCGCGATCTGCCCGGCTCGCGGGTGATGTTCTGGGTGGTGGACGAGTGCCCGTACTGTGGGGCGCGGCACTTCCACCCCGCCGGAAACCTCCGCACCGCCGACCCCGGCGAGCGGCTGGGCGAGCAACCCGCGATGTGCGACCCGTCCCTGACCTACGAGTTGATGCTGCCCCCGCGCCCCCGCAAGAAGACGGGCAAGCAGGAGCGGCGCAAGGAACGGCGGGAGGGCAAACGGGACGGGCTGGACGAGGACTTCTAGCGAGAAAAGAGAGGAGGCGGGCGCGGAGATTGAGCCGTACCCGCCTTCGATCTTTTCGCTCCTCCCCCCTTGTGTGGGAGGCCGGGTGGGGGGTGATGAGCAACGCTCGTCCTTCAAAGCCCTTTCCCCTAGTGTTCGTGCCCCCCCATCCCCTCCCGCTCCCCCGCCGGAGCCGGAAGCGGCTTAGCTCCCCGCTCGGTCAGTAGCCGCGTCATCAGCCGAATCTCGCCCGCCTGCGCCGCGTCGATCTGCCGGGCGAGGGCCTGCACTTCGGGCCGGACACGGGCGTTCAGCACGGGCCGCACCATCTCCAGCGCCCCCTGGTGGTGGCGGGTCATCAGTTGGAGGAAGGTCCGCTCGGCCTGCGCCACGGGCAGGGTGTCGAGGCGGTTCAACTCGGCGGGTGTCGCCATCCCCATCTGTCGGGCGTGGTTCGCCGTCATCCCCGCCCCGCCCCACGGTCTTCCCCAGAGGGTGAGCCAGCCGCGCATCTGCCCGATCTGCTCCTGTTGCGAGAGCATGATGTCGAGGGCGAGCGTGCGGAGGGTCGCGTCCTCGCTGCGGTCGCGGATGCGCGTCGCCATGTCCACCGCCTGCCCGTGGTGCTGCACCATCTCGCGCACAAAGCGCACTTCCGGGCTGGTCTCACGCGGGGAGGTGGGCCGCAGGACAAACACCACCGCCACCAGCGCGAGAACGGCGAGTGCGAGGAGGGCGAGGAAACGGGGGCGGCGCGTCATGGGGCGAGTATAGGAAGGGGGGTGGGGGCAGGGCGTCCCCACGTTCCACGCTCCACAATCCACCCGCCCCCGTCCTCTACACTGAACCGTTATGACTCTCCCGGAAATCACGGTCGTCGGCGCGGGGCTGGCGGGATCGCAAGCGGCGCTCGCGGCGGCCCGAACAGGGGTGCGGGTGCGCCTGCACGAGATGCGGCCACGCAAGATGACGCCCGCCCACCGTTCGGGGAACTTCGCCGAACTCGTCTGCTCGAACTCCCTCGGCGGCGAGGGCGAGATGCAGTCGAAGGGGCTGCTTCAGGCCGAACTTCGCAGCGTGGGCGGCGAGATCATCACCTCAGCGGATGCCTCCCGCCTGCCTGCCGGAAATGCACTCGCCGTGGAGCGCGACGAGTTCAGCGCCCGCGTGACCCGCGCCGTCCGCGACCACCCGCTCATCGAGGTCGTCGAGGGCGAGGTGGAGGCCGTGCCGGAGGGCATCGCCGTCATCGCGTCCGGGCCGCTGACCTCCGACGCGTTGGCGCAGGACCTCGCCCGCCTGACCGGAAGCGAGCGCCTGAGCTTCTACGACGCCGCCGCGCCCGTCATCGCCGCCGAGAGCATCAATCTGGACGTGGCGTGGCGGGCCGGGCGCTACGACCAGAGCGCGGATTACCTCAACTGCCCCTTCACGAAGGAGGAGTACCTCGCCTTCTTCGCGGCGCTGGAGCAGGCCCGCTCCCACACGCCGCACGACTGGGAGAAGCTGGAGTTCTTCGAGGGCTGCATGCCCATCGAGGAGATCGCCCGCCGTGGTGTGGACACCCCCCGCTTCGGCCCGATGTCGCCGAAGGGGCTGGACAATCCCCGCACCGGGCGCTGGCCCTACGCCGTCGCCCAACTGCGGCGGGAGGACCGCGAGGGGCGGCTGTGGTCCCTCGTCGGCTTCCAGACGGGCCTGAAGTGGGGCGATCAGAAGGCGGTCGTGCAACTCATTCCGGGGCTGGAGAACGCCGAGATCGTCCGCTACGGCGTGATGCACCGCAACACGTACCTCAACGCGCCGCAGGTCCTCGACTCCACCCTGCAACTCCGCGCGGACGGGCAGAAGTTCGTCGCGGGCGTGCTGGCGGGCACCGAGGGGTATCTGGAGTCGGCGGCGACCGGATGGCTGGCGGGCCTGAATGCCGCGCGGCTCGCCCTCGGTCTCTCTCCCCTCACCCCGCCCGCCGAGTCCATGCTGGGCGGCCTCGTGCGCTACCTCGCCTCCGCGAACCCGGTGAACTTCCAGCCCATGAACGTGAATTGGGCGCTCGTCCCCGAGCTTCCCGTCCCCGAAGGCCGCCGCAAGCTCGGCAAACGCGAGAAACGCCCGGTGATGTTCCGGCGCGGCCTGAGCGCCTTCATGACGTGGGCACGTGACGAGGCGGGCCTGACCGTCACGCCGCCCCCGGTGCCCGAACCCGCGCTGGAAGCGGAGGAGAAGGGCGTGCCGGTGCTGCGGTAGAGGGTTAAGTCGTCACGTCGTCCCCTCACCCCGGCCCTCTCCCACGGGGGAGAGGGAGAAAAAGAGCTGAGGCCTGAGCTGTTCTAGCTCCTCCCCCCTTGTGGGGAGGCCGGGTGTGGGGAAGCGAGCGAAGCTTGCCCAACTCCGGCAAAGGCACACCCACCCCAACTCCTTCACCGACCCACCCCTCAGCGCGGCGGTAGACTCACCCCCGATGGAGATCGGCGCTACCGTCACCGAGCGTTACGTGTTGCGCGCCCTGCTGGGCGAGGGCGGCAGCGCGAAGGTGTACCGCGCGCTCGACACGCACCTCGACCGCGAGGTGGCCGTCAAGGTGCTGCACCCGCACACGAACGACGCCGAACGCGCCCGCTTCCTGCGCGAGGTGCGGACGCTCGCGCGGCTGACCCACCCCGGCGTGGTGCCCGTGCTCGACCTCGGCGAGACGCGGGAGGCGAGCGGAGCGGAGCGGGTCTTCTTCACGATGCCGCTCCTCGCGGGCGGGCCGATCACGGCGCTGGGGCCGCTGGAGGACGCGCCGGGGCCGCTCGCGCACTTCCTGACCGCCGCCGCCTTCGCCTCGCGGGCGCTGGCGCACATCCACGGACACGGCATCATCCACCGCGACCTGACGCCGGGCAACATCCTCCTCGACGACGCCCGGCTGCCGCGCATCATGGACTTCGGGCTGGTGGCCCTTTCCGACCACACCCGGCACCTCACCCGAAGCGGGGTGACGCTGGGCACGCCCGCCTACATGGCCCCTGAGCAGGCGCGTGGGGTGGGCGTGGGGCCGCGCAGCGACCTGTACGGCCTCGGCGCGGTGCTGTTCCGGGTGGCCTGCGGCAGCCCGCCCTTCGTGGGGGACAGCGACCAGAGCGTCCTCTACCAACACGTCTACGAAGCCCCGCCTGACCCCCGCGACCTCAACCCTGCCATTCCCGACGCGGTGGCGCGGGTGCTGCTGGCCCTGCTCGCCAAGAAGCCGGAGGACCGCCCGGAGAGCGGCGAGGCGGCCACGCACCTGTGGGCGCTCGCGCGGCGGGACGTGTGGACCCGGCACGCGCGGGGCCAGTACCGGGGGGGCCGCGCCCGCACGGGCGAGCATCCCGACGGCCCGGCCCGCGTGGAACATCTCCGCGAGGTCTGGAGCGTTCCCCTCCCCGGCGAGGTGACGTGGCCCGCCGCCGTGGTGGGCGAGGACGACCTCGTGGCGGTGGGGACGCGGGGCGGGCAGCTCGTGCTGACCCACGCCTCCGGGCGGCCCTACGCGACCTACGCGGCACGCGACGAGGTGACGGCCCCGGCGACCTTCGCGGACGGGCACATCCTGTACGGGGCGTGGGACGGCACCCTGCGCCGCGTGCGCGTGGGCGACGGGGCCGAGGGCTGGTGCCATCAGGCGCGGGCGGAGTTCACGGGGGCACCGACCCTCTGGGGAGACCGGGTGCTCGCCACCAGCCGCGACGGGCATCTCCACGCCCTGCACGCGGGGAGTGGCGAACTCGCCTGGGCGTACCGGGCGGCGGGACCCGTGGCCGCCTCGCCCGTCGTGTGGGCGGGGGCCGCCCTCCTGTGCGACGAGGACGGCTGGCTGCACGCGCTCGACGCCCGCAGCGGGACGCCCCTGTGGAAGGTGGAGGTCGGCACCGTCCACGCCACGCCCGCCCTCGCGCCGGGGCAGGCCGGGGAGGCGACCCTGCTCGTCCCCACCTGGCCGGGTGAGGTCCACGCCCTGAGCCTGACGACCGCCTCGGGCCGCGCCCGCCTCGCCGCCCCCGAGCCGACCCTGTGGACCTACGACCTGGAGGACGAAATCTGGGCTGCCCCGGCAGTCACGGCGGGTCTCGCCCTCGTCGCGGGTTGGGGCGGCACGGTGCGCGCCCTGCGGCTCGCGGATGGGGAGGACGTATGGGCGCATACGCTGGAGGGCCGCGTCACCGCCTCCCCGGTCGTGAGCGCGGGCCTCGTCTTCCTCGCCTCCGAGGACGGCGAACTCGTCGCGCTCGACGCCCGCAGCGGGGCCGTGCGCTGGCAGCGCCGCGAACGTGAGGGAGTGCAGGCGACCCCCCTCGCCGCCGGGGGCACGCTGTACGTCGCCTTCATGAACGGGACCCTGCGCGCCTACCGGGATGGGGTGGGGGAGGGCGAGGGGAGGTGAGGCGGTCTTCGACTGTCGTGCTGGCGGCTGGAGCGGCCCGCACCGTTCCCCTCTCCCGTTAAGGAACGGCCCTGACGTTTGTCGCAGACGCCGGGCGTAAACTCTTGCCAGGACGCCGCCCCAAGCTCCGTCCCCGCTACGGAGGTAACAATCATGCCCAATATCGGCCCCGGTGAACTCCTCGTCATCCTGCTCATCGCCCTGCTCGTCTTCGGGCCGCGCAAGCTGCCGGAACTCGGCAAGAGCCTCGGCGCGGGCATCCGCGAGTTCCGTCGCGGCACCCAGGGCCTCAAGGAGGAGCTGGAAGGCAGCTTCCGCGAGACGCCCCCGACGCAGACCATCGTCGCCCGCGCCGCGCCGCCCGTGACTCCCCAGGCGGTGACCCCACAGGCCGTGACGCCGCAGACGGTCCAGCCCGCCGACGACACGCCGCGCGCCTGACCCTTCCTTCCCTACTCCTACTGCCGCCCCTGCCGACCGGGGGCGGTTCGTTCTTGACCACCCCCATCAGGGGGTAAAGAAATGCGGCTCCAGGCGAAGATTTGCGTGTCGGGCCTGCCTGAGTTCTCGCTAGACTGCCGCCGTGACTGTGGAAGAGAGAGCGGGCCGACTCCCGCAAGGCCGCTGATGCTCGCCCGTGCGCGGAGCGTCGCGTTGATCGGGGTGGACGCCGTACCCGTGGAGGTGGAGGTCGATGTCAGCCCCGGCCTGCCCGCCTTCACCGTGGTCGGACTTCCCGATCAGGCGGTGAGTGAGGCGCGAGAGCGTGTCAGGGCCGCCGTCCGCAATGCGGGGCTGCCCTTTCCGGCGGCGCGCATCACCGTGAACCTCGCGCCCGCCGACCTTCGCAAGGAGGGGCCGCTGTACGACCTGCCTATCGCGCTCGGGCTGCTGGCGGCTCAGGAACTGTTGTCCGCCTCCGCGCTCGCGGGCGTGGTGACGGCGGGGGAACTCGCGCTCGACGGGTCGCTGCGGCCCATCGCCGGGGCCGTGAACCTCGCGCTGCTGGCAGCCCAGGAACATCTGCCCGCCCTGCTCCCGCGCGGAAACGCCGCCGAGGCCGCCCTCATCGACGGCGTGTGCGTGTACGGCGCGGCCACCCTGCAAGATGCCGTGCGGCACCTGACCGGGCAGGCCCCACTCGCCGAGATGCCGCCGCCCGAGCCGGAGGCGGGGGAGGACACCCTCCTCGACCTCGCCGACCTCAAGGGGCAGACGGCGGCGAAGCGGGCGCTGGAGATCGCGGTCGCGGGCGGGCACAACCTCCTCCTCGTCGGCTCGCCGGGCAGCGGCAAGACGATGCTCGCCCGCCGCGCCCCCGGCCTGACCCCGCCCCTGACGCGCGCTGAGGCGCTGGAGGTGACGCGCATTCACTCCGCCGCCGGACTGCTCGCCGCGCGGGGGGGACTTGTCGGACAGGCACCGTACCGCAGTCCGCACCACACCGTCTCCGACGCTGGCCTGATCGGTGGGGGCAGTGTTCCCAAACCCGGTGAGGTCTCGCTGGCCCATAGAGGCGTCCTTTTCCTCGACGAATTTCCAGAGTTCTCCCGCAAGGCGCTCGAAACCCTGCGGCAACCGCTGGAGGACGGTCACGTGACGATCAGCCGCGCCCGCGCCACGGTGAGTTACCCGGCCCGCTTCCAGCTCATCGCCGCCATGAATCCGTGCCCCTGCGGGCATCATGGCGACCCCGAGAAGGCCTGTACCTGTACGCCCACGGAGCGGACCCGCTACGCCGCACGTTTGAGCGGACCGCTGCTGGACCGCATCGATCTAGTCGTCAAGGTCCCACGCCTCAGTGTGGATGAGCTTTCTCGCGTTCCAGAGGGGGAAAACACGTCCTCCGTCCGGGAGCGCGTCGCCCGTGCCCGCGAGACCATGCTCGCCCGGCAGGGGGGACGCAACAGCGACCTCGGCGGGCAGGCCTTGCGCCACCACACTCCCCTGCGGCCCGGCCCGGACGCCTTCATTCGCGCCGCCGCCCGGCAGCTCAATCTGACGGGGCGCGGCTACGACCGGGTATTACGTGTGGCGCGCACGGTGGCCGATCTCGCGGGGAGCGCCGACATCACGGAAGCGCACCTCGCGGAGGCCGTCACGTACCGCCCGCGCGAGGTGGCCTGAATCCCTTCCTCTCAGCCGGTGCTCTCCTCGCCCTCACGGGTGCCCGTCCCCTCGTTCTCCGGGTTGAGGGAAGGGTTGATCACGGCGGGAACGGCGCTCGCGTTGGCGTTGGCGATGGCGGGCAGGGCCACCTGATCGTTGTTCCAGAGTTCGCCGTCCGCCGCCGGGGGACTTTCCAGGTTGCCCCCCTCCTGCTCGACCTCCTCGACGCTCTTGCCGAGCGGGGTGTCACCGTAACGGTTGTCGCTGTCGGTCATGGTCAGTCCGCCTTTCGGGCCGGGACGAGGGGGTGGGGGACGGGTTACGAGGTCCTCCCTGGAGTCAGGCGCTTCCCTCGCTGCTGTCGCGGTTCTCTCGGGCGGTGCCGTCGTCCGCCCCGCCGCTCGTGTCCATAGTCCGGCCCGCGTCCGTGACGCCGGGAATCATGGCGGTGCCCGCCGGACCGCTCAGGACGGGCGGCATGGGTACCCCGCCGAGCATCTGGTCGTCGCGGACCTGCTCGCCGGGCATGGGGGAGTTCACCTGGTTGCCCGCGTCCCCCTCGACCTCCTCGGCACTGCGTCCCAGGGGGGCGTCGCCGTAGCGGTTTTCATTGTCGGTCATGGCTCAGTTTGGGGGCGGGCCGGGCGGGGCCGCGTGAGCGGGGCGTGTGGGGGTCTTCATGCCGGGATCGGGGCACATGGGGTCGCCCGTCGCCAGCGTCCAGCCGCCGGGAGGAGAGAGGAATGGGGCCGACCCGCCCCCTCACCCGCTATGCTTCCGGGCAAGGTGAGGAGAGCTGAGCCATGACTGACCGCGTACCGTCGGCCCTGAAGGCACTGGGCATCGGCGCGCCCCCCGTCGCGTCGCTGGAGCGCGAGGGCGCGTTCTTCGCGCTGCTGGAGGACACGCTGATCTATCAAGACGAGGGCGGCACCCGCCGCGTCACCCTGCGCGACCTGAACCGCATCCACAGCGACCAGGAGGGCATGCTCCGCGTGGAGACACCCGCCGGGACCGCCCTGACCGCCAGCCTCGTCGGCTACGACCCCGCCCGCGTGCAGGCCTTTTTCGCCGGGGTGCGCGACGCCACCGCCCGCGCCAAGCACCTCCCGTCCTCCCCCCTGCCGGGCGTGGGCGGTCAGAAGACCTTCGGCAGTTCCTCGCCCACCGGCGCGCCGCTGAAAAGGGAGCCGTCCGTTCCGCCAATCACATCCACACCTGTTCCCGCTGGGACCGGAAGTGAGTCTCCCCGTGCGGAGAAGGGGCCGGAGAAAGCGCCGGACAACATGCCGAACAGAGTGCCGGAGAAGGCCGTCCAGAAAGGCCCGGAGGCGAAGGAGCCGGAGAAACGGGCCGGACGCGACCGCCCCACGACGACCCAGTGGAAGCCCTCCACACCGGGCGACCTCGGCGGGGAGACCGTGCGGGTGATCGGCCCGGCCTCCAGTGTGGGGACCGTGACCCAGGCATCCACGCCCGCCGCTCCTGCTCCCGAACCCGCCCCCTCTGCTCCTCCCAGGCCCACGCCGTCCAGGTCCATCCCGTCCAAGTCCGCCCCGCCCCAGGCTGCGCCCGTGACGCCGACTCCCGTCACCGCCCGTCCCACACCCACACCCGCACCCGTTCCCGTAGACGTTCCCTCTCCTCCACCCCCGCTCACACCCGCCGTGAACCGCACCCGGCAGATGCTGGCGCGCGGCGGCCTCGCCGGGCTGGACACGCGGGCGGAGGGCGTGCTGGGGTGGGTCGGGCGGCTGCGCGTGCTGGCGGCGGTCCTCGGCGTCGCGGGGCTGGGGCTGGCGGCCCTCCAGTTCACGAACGGGGCGGGACTGACGGGGCTGTGGACCCTGATCGTCGGGGGGATCGGCGCGCTGGCTCTGCTCGCCTTCGCGGAGGTGACGGCCCTCGTCGTGGCCCTCGCGCGGGCCGTGGCGGTCGGGGTGGGCACCCCTGCCGGAACGGACGAGGCGGGCGTTGACCCGGACGCCTGACCCCACCGCCGACGCCCGCGCCCTCGTCGTGGGGGCGGTGGGGATTCCCTCGCTCTCCGGGCAGGAGGCGGAGGTCGCGCGCTTCCTCACGGGCTGGATGGCCGCCCACGGCTTCGCGGCCCACCTGGACGAGGCGGGCAACGCCGTGGGCGAGCGGGGGCACGGTCCCCTCACCGTCCTGCTGCTGGGGCATATCGATACGGTGCCGGGGGACATTTCCGTGCGGGTGGAGGGCGAAGTGCTGCATGGACGCGGCAGCGTGGACGCGAAGGGGAGCTTCTGCGCCTTCGTCGCGGCGGTGGCGGCCCTGCCGGACGAGGCGCTCGCCGGGGCGCGCTTCGTATGCGTCGGCGCGACCGAGGAGGAGGCCCCGAGCAGCCGGGGTGCCCGCCACGCGCTGAAGCAGTACCGTCCCGATCTCGTCCTCATCGGCGAGCCGAGCGGCTGGGCGGGCCTGACGCTGGGGTACAAGGGCCGGCTCGTCGCCCGCGTGCGGGTGCAGAAGGACAACTTCCACACGGCGGGCGAGGGCACGAGCGCCGCCGACGACCTCACCGAGGGGTGGTTCCGCGTCCGCGAGTGGGCCAGGGGCGCGGGAGGGGAGGGTATCTTCGACGCGGTACAGGCCACCATTCAGGACCTCTCCGCCCGCACGGACGGCCTCGCCCAGGTAGCGGAAGGAACCTTCGGGCTGCGGCTGCCGCCCCGCGTGTCTCCTGCCGAGGCCGAACATGCCGTCCGGGCCGCGTTGGAGAGGCTGCCCGACCCGGCGGGCGTGGAGGTCACGTTCACCGGCCACGAACACGCCGTCCGCCACCCCAGGGACAATGCCCTCACCCGCGCCCTGCGCGTCGCCATCCGGGCGCACGGCGGCACCCCCGTCTTCAAGGTCAAGACCGGGACGAGCGACATGAACGTGGTCGCGGAGGGGTGGCCCGTCCCCACCGTCGCCTACGGGCCGGGGGACAGCACGCTGGACCACACGCCGCACGAGCATCTGGACCTGCGCGAGTACGACCGCGCCGTGGCGGTGCTGCGGGGCGCGCTGACGCGGCTGGCGGTGGGGTGAGCCTGCCTCAAGAAACGGGCAGAGCCTTCACACGCAAGCCCTCCGTCCCGCAGGGATAGTCCTGACGGGAGCGATCAGACTTCTCCTCTCCCTCCGATCACCGCGCCCGGCTGGCCCCGCCGCCTCCGGGCGCGCGACGTGCTCCTCTGCCCCACTTCCCCTTCCCCCGTGCGGAGACCTATGGACCCCGTGACCATCCTGCTGATCCTGTTCGCCGTGGCGCTCGTGCTGTTCGCCACAGAATGGCTGCCCGTGGACGTGACGGCCCTGCTGCTGCTCGGTGCGCTCCTCGTGCTCGGGTTGCTGACGCCGCGTGAGGCGTTCGCGGGCTTCGGCAGCGACACGGTAATCACGCTCGCGGGCCTGTTCACCCTGACGCGCGTGCTGCTGCGGGCGGGCGTGATCGAGTGGGTGGGGGCCACGCTCGCCCGGCGCGCCCGGAACGCGGGCGGCATGATCCGGGGAATGCTGGGTGCCGTGGCGGGGGTGAGCGCCTTCACGAGCAACACCGCCACGACCGCCGTCTTCCTGCCCGTCGTGACGGGCCTGGCGCGGCGGGCGGGCATCGCCCCCAGTCGGGTGCTGATGCCGCTGGCCTACGCGAGCATCCTCGGCGGCACGATCACCGTGATCGGCACGAGCACCAACCTCGTGGTGTCGGGCGCGCTCCCCGCCACGGGCCAGAGGCCGCTGGGCTTCTTCGAGCTGGCGTGGGTGGGGGTGCCCGTCGCCGTCATCGGCCTGCTGTACCTCTTCTTCGTCGCGCCCCGGCTGCTGCCCGCGCAGGACGCCGCGCTGGAGGAGTCCCTGCGCGCCTACCTCGCCGACCTGACGGTGGCCCCCGGCAGCCCCCTCGCCGGGCAGACCCTGCGCGAGACGGGCCTGGGCCGCGACCACGGCCTGACGGTCGTCGCCGTGCGCCGGGGCGACCAGACCCACTACGCCCCCGGCCCGGACTTCCGGGTGGAGGAGGGCGACACCCTCGCCGTGGAGGGGCCGACCGAGCGCATCCTGACGGGCAAGGGGACGCTCGGCGTCTTCAGCAAGAGCGAGCAGAAACTTCAGGTGGAGGGCGCGCTCCCCGTGCGGCTCGTCGAGGCGGTGGTGATGCCGGGCAGCCCCCTCACCGGGCGCACCCTGCGCGAGTCGCGCTTCCGCGAACGCTACGGCCTGTCCGTCCTCGCGCTGCACCGCCGCGCCCGGACCACCGAACGCCTCGCCAACCTGCGCGTGGGGGTCGGGGATGTGCTGCTCATCCAGGGGCCGACGGAGCGGGTCGGGGCGCTGGGCGACCATCTCACGGTCCTCGGCGACCTCACCGAGGCGCAACGGGACCTACGCCGCGCCCCCCTCGCCCTGCTGCTGTTCGGCGGGGCGGTGCTCGGCGGCGGGCTGGGGGTGGTGCCCCTCAGCGTCGCCGTCGTCGTGGCAGTGGCCCTCGCCTTCGCGCTGCGCCTCGTCACGCCCGAGGAGGCGTACCGCGCGGTCGAGTGGCCCGTCATCGTCCTCGTGGCGTGCATGCTCGCCTTCGGCACCGCCTTCGAGGACACCGGGGCCGCCCGCGTGCTGACGGGGGCGCTCTCCGGCCTCCTCGAACCCCTCGGCCCCCTCGGGCTGCTCGCCGCCCTCTTCGTCGTCACGGTCGCCCTCACTCAGCCCATGAGCAACCAGGCCGCCGCCCTCGTCATGCTGCCCCTCGCCATCGGCACGGCGAACGCCCTCGGCCACGACCCCCGCCCCTTCATCATCGGCATCACCGTGGCCGCGAGCAACTCCTTCATCACGCCGCTCGAACCCTCCTGCATGCTCGTCTACGGTCCGGGCCGCTACCGCTTTCTGGACTTCGTGCGCGTCGGCCTCGGCCTGACCGTCGTCACCTTCGTGGTGGCGATGCTGGTGATTCCACGGGTGTGGCCGTTCTGAGGGAGCCGTCAGCCGTCAGCTCTCAGCTCTCAGCAACAGAGGTTCTGCTGACCGCTGAGGGCTGAAAGCTGACCGCTAGATAAACAGCGGTGCCTCCGGGTCGTCCGGCAGCGGGCGGTCCTTGCGGGCGAGCAGGGCGGCGGTCGTGCCGATGCCGATGGCGGCCCCGACGGCCATGATGACCAGCGCCCACGTCAAGACGAGTTGGTGTCGGTCCAGACTCATGCGTGCAGCATAACAGCCGGGTCCGGTCGCGGGTTCGGCAGTTTCGGGGGGAGGGGTGGTGCGCGATGAGGGAGAGATACACCTGGGGCTGACGGCTGAGAGCTGACGGCTGAACGCCGCTTCACCTTCCCCCACGTTCCCGCCTCGTCCCGTGCGGCAGACTGTCCCCCATGCGGTTGGTCGTGATGGGGGTGGAGGCGAGCGGCAAGAGCACCGTGGGCCGGGAGGTGGCGGCCCGTGCGGGCTGGCCGTTTCTCGACGGGGACGACTTCCACACCCCGGAGGCGCGGCGGAGGATGGGCGGGGGGCAGGCCCTGACGGACGCGGACCGGGCACCGTGGCTCGCGCGGCTGCGCTCGGAACTGGAGGCGCGGCCCGACGTGGTACTCGCCTGCTCCGGCCTGAAGCGGCCCTACCGGGACGCGCTGCGGGTGCCGGGGGTGCGCTTCCTGTTCCTGAACGTGCCCGAACCGCTGTTGCGTGAGCACGTGGCGGCCAGCGTCAGCCACGATGCGGGCATGGTCCTGCCGCCCTCGCACCTCGCCACGCTGGGAGTGGCCCATGCCTGAGCCTCGCAAAGCCTTCGGCGGGGGCCGCAAGCCCTCGGAACGCCTCAGCAAGATATGCGCCGCCTGCGGCCTGCCCTTCACGTGGCGCAGGAAGTGGGAGCGCGACTGGGAGAACGTCAAATACTGCTCCGACCGCTGCCGGGCGGCGGCGAAGCGGGGGGCGTCGTGACCCTTCCCGCCTCCATCCCCGCCTACGGGCTGGTGTGCATGACGGTCGGGCCGGAGGTGCGCTTCCGCACGGTCACGCTGACGAATTACCTCAAGCTCACGCCCTCGGAGCGCGAGGCCAAGCTTCTCGACCTGTACACCGACAACATCTCGCGCGTGCGGCGGGCCGCCGACTTCTGCGCGTCGCGTGGTATCCGGCTCTACCGCCTGAGTTCCAGCCTCTTCCCGATGTTCGACCTCGTGGACGACGACACCGGGCGCGCGGTCCTCGACCACCTCGCGCCGCAGATGGCGGAGGCGGGCCGGGCCTTCGTGGACGCCGGAATCCGCGTGCTGATGCATCCCGAGCAGTTCATCGTCCTCAACTCCGACCGCCCGGAGGTCCGCGCCTCCAGCGCCCGCACGCTCGCCGCGCACGCCGACACGCTCGACCGCTTCGGCTTTCCGCAAAGCACGTGGAACCTTCTCCTCCTGCACGGCGGCAAGGGGGGGCGCGGGGCCGAACTCGCCGCCCTCGTTCCCGACCTGCCCGACACGGTGCGGCTGCGCCTCGGCTTCGAGAACGACGAGCACGCCTACGGGGCCGCCGACCTCCTGCCGGTGTGCGAGGCGACCGGCACGCCCCTCGTGTTCGACGCCCACCACCACGTCGTCCACGAGAAGTTGGCGGACCAGGAGGACCCCAGCGTGCGCCAGTGGGTCCTCGCGGCCCGCGCCACGTGGCACCCGCCCGAGTGGCAGGTCGTCCACCTCTCCAACGGCATCGAGGGACCGCAGGACCGCCGCCACAGCCACCTCATCACCGACTTCCCCAGCGCCTACCTCGACGTGCCGTGGATCGAGGTGGAGGCGAAGGGCAAGGAGGAGGCGGTGGAGGCGCTGATGAAGGGGCTGCCGATGAAGGGGCTGGGGGCAAGGAGCGAGGAGTCAGGGAAAGACGAACGGGAAGCGAGTGCGCCGGGCGGGAGCGAGCTGATCCTCCCCAACCCCTGATTCCTGACGCCTAACCCCTTTCCACACGCTACCCTGCTTCCCGTGAACGTCGTCGTCTTCGACCTTGAGACCACCGGCCTGTCACCGGAGCGGGACGCCATCGTGGAGATCGGTGCCCTGCGCGTGCGCGACGGGCGGGTAGAGGAGGGCGAGCACTTCCAGACGCTCGTGCGCCCGCTGACGGCGACGGGCGAAGTCCTGCCGATCCCGTGGCGGGTCCAGCAGGTCCACGGCATCAGCAACGAGATGGTGCGCGCCGCCCCCCACCTCGCCGACGTGCTGCCCGACTTCCTCGCCTTCGTCGGCGACTCGCCCGTGGTCGCCCACAACATCGGCTTCGACGGCGGCTTCATGCGCGCCGCTGCCCGCCGTCACGGCCTCGTGTGGTCCCCGACTGCCGAACACTGCACCATGCGGCTCTCCCGCCAGGTCTTCCCGCGCGAGCGCACCCACAACCTCGACGTGCTCGCCCAGCGCCTCGACCTCGGCTTCACGCGCGGCGGACGCCACCGCTCCCTCGGCGACGCGCGGGTGACGGCGGAGGCGTTCGTGCGGTTGATGGAGCGGTTGAGGGGTTAGAGGTGATGGCGAAGTGTTTGAATCGGAAGAAGTAACTCTTTGGATTAGCGAGAACTTGAATAAAGTAAGTGGTTTTGCACACATAAGTAGACATTTTGCCGAGAACATGCCAAACAGTAGGACGTGCGTTGAAGAATGTGTTTCAATGTTCAACGTGTCGTCCAAATTCCTTGAGACCGAACGTCTACCCCTGCGGATGCTTGTTGTCATTCCCTTACAAACACACGAGGACGGTATCTCGCTTGAGGTGCCGAGGAGCTACGAAGACCTACTAACTCATTTGAACTATAAGGAGCCGCCGTCTCTTTACATCACTGATTCTGGCCTATCTAAATACCGTGACGTGGTTGAGGAATACATCTCACCCCTCCCCTTCATAATACCTAACGTTGACTATACTTCTGTTGCGGTATACTACCGTGAGTCCAGAGATTAAGTTTCTATTTCTAGGGATTGGGAATACTCCCGCAACATCTATTTGGAGTATTTCCCGGAACAATATCGTTGATAGGAGGTTGGCTTTAATGGGCTACCCCTCCGGTGCCCGTACCAGCCCCAGGCCCACGTCGGCGGGGTCGGTGCCTTGCGTGAGGGCCGTGCGGCTGGCCGAGCCGGGCACCCGCACGCTGAGGGTGAGGAGGCTGAGCTGGCCTTCTTTCGTCAGCTTCTCCACCCACAGGGCCGCGACCCCGGCCACATGCGGCGTCGCCATGCTCGTGCCGCTGTAGGCGACCAGCCCGCCGCCCGCCTGCGCCGAGGTGACGTTCACGCCCGGCGCGGCGACGTTCGCGTTCGTGTTGGAGAAGGGGGCGACCCGCAGCCCGCTCCCGCCCGCAGGCGGCTCCCCGAGGGCGGCGACGCTCAGGAAGCCCGTGCTGACGGCGGGCGGCGCGACGCTGATCTCCCAGTCGGGGTTCTCAGCGCGGCGGCTCTCGTTCCCGGCGGCGGCGACGAGGAGGACGGGCCGGGGTGCCCCGCCGAAATATTGTGCGGTGACGGCCAGCGCCTCGAACATCCGCACGTTGGCGCGGTAGCCCTCCAGCGCGAGGGAGGTGGCGAGTTCGGTCGGGTAGCCCCCATCGGTGAGCCGCCGCACGAGGCCGGGGAAGTCGATGCCCAGCGACATGCTGATGACGTGCGCGCCGTTCTCCACCGCCCAGATCATCGCGCTGGCGATGCCCTCGGAGCTGCCCCCCTGCTGGCCCAGCACCTTGCCGATCAGCGCCCGCGTCACGCCGCGCGCCACGCCGATGCGCTGGCCCTCCACGTCTCGCCCGAAGACCGTGCCCGCGCAGTGGGTGCCGTGGCCGTTGGAGTCGCCGTCGCCCTCGCCCGTGAAGTCGCGCTGCACGAGGTCCACACCCGCGAAGGCCGGGTGCGTGGCGTCGATGCCCGTATCCAGCACGGCGACCACCGCCCCCTGCCCCGTGAAGGGGCTGGTGTCCGCCCCGACCGCCCGCACGCCCCACGTCGGCCCGGTGGCGCTCGGGGCCGCCTCCCGGCTCACCGGCTCGATCAGCCGCAGTGGGATGGAGGGCGCGACGGCCCGCACGCCCGGCTCACTCGTCAGGGCGGGCAGGTCGCGGCGGTCCAGCGTCTCCACCGTCACGCGCGGGAGGCTGGGACGGGAGGGGAAGGAGAGGTCCCGGAATCCCCCGGCCAATGGCCCACGCCCCTCCCAGGGGGAACGGTCCAGTCCCCCGAATACGTCCCGCGTCGCGTCCGGCACGCTCGTCTCCCGCAGCACCACGAACTTCTCGCGCATGTCTCCCGCCCTCCTCGCTGGTAGAGCTTCCCTTCCCGATGGGAAGAGGTATCACCAGCTCTGCCATCAGGCTAGCCCGGCGCGAGTGACCGGGGCGTGACCTGGAGGTGACGGGGCCTCAACGCCGCGCGGTATTCGCCTTCGGCACGAAGACGATGGCGTTGGGCACCGGGCGGCTCCAGACCGTGTTGAGGTAGCCGCCGAGGTCCCCGTAGCCACCCGTGAGGAAGGCGGTCGCGCTGCTGCCGCTGTCCAGCCGCACGGCGTCGCGGACCCCGGCCCCGGCGAGGGCGGAGGCGAAGGCTTCCGGCGACCCGTGCTCCAGGTAGGCGATGGTGGGCTGCCCCGCCATCACCCCGAAGGCGACCTGCCGGGTGGGCCGCCACACGCCCGCCCGCGTGTCGAACTGCTCGCGCGCCGCGTTGAGGACCACCTGCCCCCCCCGCACGAGGAGCGGCCCGGCGCTCAGGGCGTCCTGCGCCGTCGGCCACGGGGCGTCCGTCGCCTGCCAGTTCAGGGTGGTGGTCAGCGCCTCGCCCACCCCGCGCGGAAGCTGGGGAAAGCGCGCCGGGTCGAAGGTGAGGGCGAGCGCCCCGGCGGGCGGCACGTTGCGCCCCGCGACGACGCGGGTGACGGTGGGCGTCCCCGGCGTGAGGTAGAGGGAGGTCAGCCCAGCCGCACCGACCGACGTGCGCCCGTCCCCCACGAAGGCCGTCAGCAGCTCGGGCCGCACCTTCGCCCCGACGCTGTTCACCGTGACCGACCCGAACGCGCCGCTCAGCACGTAGCGCGGGCGCGGGTAGCCGAAGAAGGTGCCCCCCTGCGCGGTGAAGCCCACCGTCGCCCGCCGCTCCAGGCTGGGAGCCGTCATGAGGCCGCCCACCGCCACGAGGTCCACGGGCAGACTGCTCGCCGGGTCGAAGTACCCGCCGTTCACGCCCGCCACGCCGCCCACCCCCTTCACGAGACTCGCCACGTCGCGCGCCGCACCCGCCGGGGCCGTCACTACGCGCGGCTGGAAGCGGGCCGGGTCGAAGCTCAGCAGGTGGAGGATGCCCCGCGCCCGGTACGTCACCCCCCCCGGCAACCCCTCCGGGTCGATGGGCGGCGGCACCCGCGTGTCGGTGTACGTCGTCGTGTCGATGACCACGCGGGGGGGGTCCTCCAGCGTGAAGACCTCGCTTCTGCCGCCGCCCGTCCGCAGCCGCACGGTGGTCTGCGCCCGGCGCGGCGAGACGCCCACCACGCCCGGCTCGACGCTGAGGGTGTCGCCGCTCTCCAGCCGTTGCGACGACCCGCTCGACGTGACGCCCGGCAGCAGCACGCTCAGGCCGCCGTTCTCGCGCGTGATCTGGTGCGGGGCCTCGCCGCTGAGTTCGAGCACCACCCGCTGCACCTCGACCGTGCGGTGGAGTGTCCGGCTGATTCGCACCGTGTCCAGATTGGCGACGGAGGCGAGGGGCGCGGGTGGTGGCGTGGGCGTAGGGACCGGGGGAGGGGAGACTACGGGCGGCGGCGGCGTCGGTGGGGTGGTCGGCGGGATGACAGGGGTGGACGGCACGGACGCGGGGGGCGTCACGGGCACGGGTGGGACGGGGTTCACGGGCGGCCTCGGCTCCACCGGCTCGGGCGGAGTGGGGGTCGCGGCGGGCCGGGCCGGGGTCGCCGGAACCGAGGCGGTGGGGGCCGTCGGTAGGGGCTGGGCCGCCTGGGGTTGAGTCGGCTGGATCACTTGCGGCTGCGGCGCGTCCGGCGACGGCGGCAGCGTGGCGACGGGCACCGCCGGGGGCGCGGCGAAGTCCAGCACGTCGGGCGCGTCGGCGATCACCCGCACGCCGAGCGCGCGCACCGCCGTCAGGGGCACGTACAGGCTTCCCCCGGCCAGTTGCGGCACCCCCAGCCGCACGTCCAGCGGCAGCGTGAAGCCCACCGCCCGCCAGCCGCGCTCAGGCGAGAAGCGCAACTCGCGTTCGCCGTACAGGAGCCGCAGGTCGCGGGCGTCGTTCCGCACCGCCACGCCCAGCCGGGGCAGCGTCCACACCGCCAGCGTCTCGCCGCCCGCCAGGACGCGCGTACTCACCGCCGCGCCCTGCACCACGCCGCCAATCGCCACGGGCCGCGCGCCCGCCGTGGCCGCCGCCAGCAGCGCCAGCACCGCTATCCCGAACCACCTTCCCCTGCTCACGGCGCGGAGTGTAGAGCATCCGCTGTGGGGAAGACGTGAAGAGGAGCGTCGCGGACGATGCTTTTGTTGGCCTCTTCGGCCTTGAGAGTCTGTCTGCTGGTGGAATGGGGGAGTTGAGGGGCGTGTTTTTTGGGAGGCCAGGCCCGTTCACCCCCTCTCCTGCGGAGCTTTGCAAGTCCCAACCTCCCCCCTCAAGGGGGAGGGGCTAAAAGAGCGAGGGCCGTAGCGTTTTTCCCCCTCTCCTTTGTGACGCTTGACGTGAATTAGGAAATAAGCGTACGGGTCGTGTCTTTTGCTTCCTCTCCCCTTGCGGGGGAGGGTCGGGGAGGGGGGTGACGAGCACCGCTCGTCCTCCTACTGGGCGACGAAAACACTCCTTTTGCCCAGTTCGCAACTCACATCAGGCGTTCAAGGGGGAGGGGCGGGAAGAGCGAGAGCTTGAACTGTTTTCTTTCCCCTCATGGGTGACTCGGAGAGCCGCGAAGCAGAGAACCGGGGTGACTTGCAAAGCTGCGGAGCAGAGGGGCGATTCAGCCACCCCCCCGCCCAACTCCCGCCCTTCCCGCCCCTCCCAGATCAACTTTCCCACGATGCCCTTCTCACCGCCGGTTCCCTAGACTGCGCCCGTGACCCCCACCCCGCGCCCTCCATCCCGCCTCGTGCGCTGGCTGGTGCCGGGGATGGTCCTCGTGCTGCTCGTCGCCCTGGCGCTGACGCCGAACGCGCGGGCCTTCCTGGGGCGGGGGTACGCGGCCCTTACGTCGAGCGACCCCGCCGTGACCCAGGCTTTCGTGGACGGGCTGGGGTGGGCGGGGCCGCTGGCGCTGATTGGCGGCTTCGTGCTTCAGGCGGTGGTGCCCGTGCTGCCCGCGCTCGTGATGACCGCCGTGACCGCCCGCGCCTACGGCCCCGTAGAGGGCTTTTTCATCGTGTACGCGGGCACGCTGCTGGGGGCCGCCGCCGGGTATGGGCTGGGGCGCGCGGTGGGCGACACCCTCGTGCGGACGCTGGCGGGCGAGCGGGCGAGAAATATCGCCCACGCCTTCGCCGAGCGCAACGGGGTGCAGGGCGTCGTGCTCGTGCGGCTGATGCCGATCCTGTCCGCCGACGTGATGAACCTCGTGGCGGGGGCGGCGCGGATGGGCTTCCGGCCCTTCATGCTCGCCACCGCCGCCGGGGCGCTGCCCGTCACGGTCCTCGTCGTGTGGCTCAGCGGCTCGGCCCGGCGCATGGCGTGGGGGCTGGGGCTGCTCTCCGCCGCCGTCGCTCTCGCGGCGGCCCTCCGCTGGTGGCTGGGTCGGAGGGCCGGGAGGGGTGAACCTCCGCAACCGGACAGCACCCCGTCCCCACAGGACGCATGACGAGCAAGACTGGGAGAACTCTGCCCACCGTACCAGACGCCCTCCAGTTCTTCCGCTCCCAGACAGGACAAACACTCCTCCTGCCCGCCTCGTTCCCCGCGTCGGGGGCGAGGGGCCTGGGCCGAACGTCGAGAGCGGACCCCCGACCACCTTAAGGCCATACTGAACGTCGTCTCAGAAGGTGTGCCTGGTTGAAATCCCCTACTGGGTCGGGGTGAAATGTTGAGCTTGGAGGCAACATCCATGAGAAAGACTATGCTCGCCGCCCTGACGGCGGCCCTCGCCGTGACGTCCCCGGCCCTCGCGCAGGGGTCGGCGTCCCCGACCGGCCCCGGTCCCCGGCAGACGACCGTGCCCACCCCACGCCCGGTGCCCGCCCCCGAGCCAGCCGCCACGGCGACCGTGACCCGACTCGAACCCATCGCGCTGGAGTTCACGCCCGACAAGCTCAAGCGGCTGAGGGTCCCGGCGGGCTTCGAGATCAAGGTGATGGCGAGCGGCCTCGGCAACGCGCGGATGCTCCACGTCATGCCCGACGGCGGGATGTACCTCTCCCGCCGCCAGCAGAACGACATCTACTACATGAAGGATGTCAACCGCGACGGCTTCTTCGACGCGGGCGAGCGCCGTCAAGTCGCGCAGAACCTCAAGCTCGTTCACGGCATGGACGTGAAGGACGGCAAGCTGTATGCCGTCGGCGAGAAGACGATCTGGGTGATGGACATGGCGCGCGATGGCACTCTGAGCGTGCCCCGCGTCTTCGCGGACGGCTTCCCCGACGCCGGGCAGCACCCCGCGCGCTCCCTGAAGTGGGGACCCGACGGCTACCTCTACGCCACTTTCGGCTCCACCAACAACGACTCCCCCACCCAGAACCCCGAGGAGGCGACCATGCTCCGCATCCGCCCCGACGGGCAGTGGCGCGAGGTCTACGCCCGTGGCCTGCGCCATACCATCGGCTTCGGGTGGCATCCCGTTACGGGGGTGCTGTACGGCATGGACATGAGTATGGACTGGCACGGCGACGACCAACCGCCCGAGGAGATGAACGTCATCGAGCGCGGCCAGAACTACGGCTGGCCCTTCTGCTACGCGGACCGTCGGCCCGACCCCTATACCAACTCCTCGCAGATTCCGGGCCGCATTACCAAGACCGACTACTGCAACCTGACCCAGGGCAGCCTGCTCACCTACACGGCGCACGCCTCGCCCATCGCCCTGAACTACTACACCGCCGGGCAATTTCCCGCCGAGTACCGCAATGACGCCTTCGTCGCG
The DNA here is from genome assembly GCF_036543075.1 of Deinococcus sp. YIM 134068. Classification (NCBI taxonomy): domain Bacteria; kingdom Thermotogati; phylum Deinococcota; class Deinococci; order Deinococcales; family Deinococcaceae; genus Deinococcus; species Deinococcus lichenicola. The sequence continues at coordinate 36,659 of NZ_JAZHPF010000005.1, read as the reverse complement.
TACCGGGGGTCGTGGAACCGCTCGGTCCCGAGCGGCTACGAGATCGCCCGCGTAAACTTCGACGCGAACAACCGCCCCACCGCCATCACCCCCTTCGTGACGGGCTTCGTGTTCCAGGAGAACGGGCAGTGGAAGCAGTTCGGGCGCGTGGCGGGCGTCGCCACCTACACCGACGGCTCTCTGCTGTTCACCGACGACCAGAGCGGTGTGATCTACCGCGTGCGCTACGTGGGAGGCAACCAGTGAAGCATGTCACGATCCTGAGCGTGCTGACCCTCGGCCTCGTGGCGGCGGGCGGCGCGCAGATGATGAGCATGGCCCCGGCGAGCGCCCCCCTGACCGCCACGGCGACCCTGCGTGACCCGGCGGGGCAGGCGCTCGGCACGGCGACCTTCCGGCAGAGCGGGATGAACGTGCAGGTCAGCGTGGAGGCGCGCGGACTGACGCCCGGCAGACACGGGATGCACGTCCACGAGTACGGGCGCTGCACCCCCGGTGTGGACCCCGCGACGAACACGGTCGTGCCCTTCGGCGGGGCGGGCGGGCACTTCGACCCCGGCATGAGCCGCAACCACGACGATCCGCAGGCCGCCAACAAGTACGGCCACGGCGGCGACCTGCCCATGCTGGACGTGGGGGCCGACGGCACGGGCCGCGCGAGCTTCACCTCCGACAAGATCAGCCTGACGGGGATGGAGGGCATCCTGAACCGCACGCTGATCATCCACGCCCAGCCCGACGACTACAAGACCGACCCGGCGGGCCTGACGGGCGGACGCCAGCGGTGCGGCCCCATCACGCGCGGCAACGTGACCACCCGCGACTACACGATGCCCGGCGCGCAGGACTTCCCCGAGGGCGTCGCCTATGACGCGAACAAGGGCGTGCTCTACACCGGCAGCGCCGTGAACGGCACGATCTACGCCATCAACGCGGCGAGCGGAGCCGTGAGCAAGTTCAGCGAGGGTGGGGCGCTGGGTCGTCAGTCCGCGCTGGGGCTGAAGGTGGACCCCCAGGGCCGGGTGTGGATCGCGGGCGGCGCGCAGGGCACCGTCAGCATCCTCACGCCCGACGGCGTGACCCTGGAGGTGCTGGAGACGCCCGAGAGTCCCAACCCCTACATCAACGACCTCGCGCCCGCCCCCGACGGCAACGTGTACGTCACCGACTCCACGCGGCCCGTGATCTTCCGGGTGGACCGCAACCTGAACCTCACCCGCTGGCTGGACCTGAACGACACGCCCATCAAGTACGGCCCCGGCATCAACCTCAACGGCATCGTCGCCACGCCGGACGGGCGCTATCTGCTCACCGTCCAGCTCAACACGGGCGACCTGTGGCGCATCGACCTGCGGACGAAGGCTGTCAGGAAGGTCATGGGCGGCCTGATGGACGGGGACGGCCTCGTTCTCGACGGGCGCACCCTGTACGTGGCGCGCAACGCCATGCAGGCGGTGAGCAAGGTGACGCTGAGCGCCGACTACGGCAGCGGCCAGCTCGTCGCGGAGGAACCCCTGCGCGGCCTGCGCTTCCCCGCCACCCTCGTGGCCGTCGGCGGCGATCTCGTGGTGACGCAGAGCCAGCTCGACAAGTTGCAGGGCGGCACGCCGGAGACACCCTTCCGGCTGACGCGGTTCAGGAAGTTCTAGGGGAGCGGCCAGCCGCCAGCTTCCAGCCGTCAGCAAGAGAAAGGGGGAGGAGGGCCGGTGGGCTTTCCTCCTCTTCCTTTTGGTCGGCTGGACGGGGGGCCATGTCATGCTGAATGCACATGACCTCGCTGCAAACCCTGATTCGGCATCACGGCCTCACCGAGCAGGAGGACGCCATCCTGGGGGCCGTGCGCTCGGCGGTGCTGCTGTGCCTCGGCGAGCCGGACCCCACGCCCACGCCGGGCACGAGCCGCATCGGTGGCCTGCCCGACCTGCCGCCGTCGCTGGAGTGGCCGCTGAGCGCAGGGGGCGAGGCGCTGGTCTTCCTGCTGCAACTCGACCTGCGGGACGTGCCGCACTTTGCGGGGAATCCGCTGCCGCAGCGAGGAATGCTCTTCCTCTTCCTGGGCCTGGACGAACCCGCCTCGGACGTGGAACACCGCCTCCTGCTCTATACGGGCGCGGAGACGGTGGCCCCGCGCCCCAGGCCCGACGCCCTCACCATCAACGAGAACTACGACGGGTTGCCGTCACACCGCATCGAAATGCTCCTCGTGCCCGACCTCCCGCGCTGGTACTCGACCACGTACGAGGCGTTGACCGGGGAGCTGTCGCAGGAGGGGCAGGACCGCTACGAGGACCTGACGCGGGCGCTCCACGCGGGGCACGGGCAGGGGCGCACGGTCGTCGGCCAACTGTTCGGCCACGTCACGGGCATCGGGCACGACGCGGCGGAGGACGCCCACATCGTCCGGGACGTGAACCCGGCGTGGCTGTACGACTCCACCAAACGGGCCACAGTAGACATGACGCGGGCGAAGACGTGGCGCAATCTGCTCCGGGTCAACTCCGTGGACGAACTCGACCTGCTGTTCTGGGACGCGGGCTACCTCAACGTCCTGATCCGTGAGGCCGACCTGGAGGCGTTGAACCTCACGGAGACCTACGCGGCGGTGGAGACGAGCTGAGCGACCCCACTTCCCACTGACCCCTACTTGTTCTTCGACAGCCGGTCCAGCACCAGACGGCTCACCGTCTTCAGCGTCTCGAACACGCCGCCGCCGTTGTGGGCGGTCGCCTCGAAGAAGGTCAGTTCTTTCTTGGGGTCGATGACGGCGCGAATCATCTCGGTGGGGAGTGCGCCCTCGATGTCGCGCTTGTTGACCTGCAAGACGATGGGCACGTCGCGCACGTCGATGCCGTATTCGGCGAGGTTCTCGCGCAGGTTCCGCATGCTCTCGGCGTTGGCGCGCAGGCGGTTGGGCGCAGAGTCGGCGACGAAAACGATGCCGTCCACGCCGCGCAGGATCAGCTTGCGGCTGGCGTTGTAGAAGACCTGACCGGGCACCGTGTACAGGTGGAAGCGGGTCTTGAAGCCCTGCACGGAGCCGAGGTCGAGCGGCAGGAAGTCGAAGAAGAGGGTGCGCTCGTCCTCGGTGGCGAGGGAGACCATCTCGCCGCGCAACCCGGCAGGCACCTTCGAGAAGACGTGCTTGAGATTGGTGGTCTTGCCGGACATGCCGGGGCCGTAGTAGACGATCTTGCAGTTGATCTCACGCGCCGCAAAGTTGATGGTGCTCATGTGTGATTCCCCCTGGGGTAGGCTCGGCCCTTCAGCCGAACAGGTCGTCGAGCAGGGCCGTGGCCCCGGTGGAAAAGTCGTCGCCGAGCTGGACGGGCGGGGCGTCCTGCAACTCCTGAAGGATGTCGGCGAGCCGCGCGATGACCTTTTTGGTGTGGACCTTCACGCGCCCGAGCGGCACGCTGCCGTCGAAGATCAGGGTGAGCAGGGCCTCGGTGCCGACCGACTCGACGTAGAGGGTGCCGTTCTCGCCCTGGTGGGTCTGCTCGCTGAAGGTGCGCTCGCCGAGCATGTTCGCCAGCGCGGCGGTGGCGGCGGCGTTGGAGGCCACCAGGGTCGCCACGCTGTCGAGCGCCGGGGGCCGGGGTGCCCAGAGGGCTTCCTTGTGCGAGAGCACGAAGCCCTTGCGGTCCACCAGCAGGCAGTAACGCACGCCCGTTGCAGTGAGCAGCTCCTCCAGGTGCTGATCCACGCGCTCGAACGCGTCGCCGTAGAGAGCAAGGGTAGGTTCAATCATGTCGGGGAAAGTCTAGGAAAGCCATTCAAACGGGCTTCTGACAAAGCCTGCCGGGGGAGGTCGGCGGCAAAGTCGTCATGTCGCCCCCTCGCGCGGACGGGCCGCCCGAACCTCCCCCCGTCCTCCCCGGTCAAGCGTCCCGCCCCCTGCTTCCTGCCCCCCGCCCCGCTACACTGCCCCCGATGCGTCCCGACCTGCTCGCCCGCGTGCTGTCGCTGCTTCCCGCCCGGCGTGAGCGCCCCGAACTGCGGCAGTTGGACGACATGCTGCGCGACTACCCGGCGCGCGGCGGCAAGGGCATCCGCTCCGAACTGCTCCTCGCCTCCGCGCGAGCGCACGGCCTCACGCCGGACGGGGAGGGCTGGGAGGGGGCGCTGTGGCTCGCGGCGGCCCTCGAACTGTTCCAGAACTGGGTCCTGATCCACGACGACATCGAGGACGACTCGGAGGAACGGCGGGGGCGGCCCGCGCTCCACCGCCTGCACGGCGTCCCGCTGGCGATCAACGCGGGCGACGCGCTCCACGTCTACATGTGGGAGGCCGTGTGGCGCTCGGGCGTGCCGGGTGCGCTGGAGGAGTTCCTGGCGACCATCCACCGCACCGCCGAGGGGCAGCACCTCGACCTCTCCTGGGTGGAACACCGCGAGTGGAACCTGGGTGAGGCCGACTACCTGGAGATGGTGCGCCTCAAGACCGCCCACTATACGGTCGTCGCGCCGCTGCGGCTGGGGGCGCTTGCGGCGGGCGTTCCCCCGCAGGCCGCGTTCACCCCGGCTGGCCTCGCGCTGGGGGCCGCCTTCCAGATTCGGGACGACGTGCTCAACCTCGCGGGCGACCCCCTCAAGTACGGCAAGGAGATCGGCGGCGACCTGCTGGAGGGCAAGCGGACGCTGATCGTGCTCCACTGGCTCGCCGGGGCACCGGAGGAGCAGCGGGCCGCCTTCCTGGGGCAGATGCGCCGCGCCCGCCCAGACAAGGCCCCCGCCGCCATCGCCGACATTCACCGCTGGCTACTGGAGAGCGGGAGCGTGGAGTACGCCCAGCACTACGCCGACGCTCAGGCGCGCGAGGGGCTGGGGCTGCTGGAGGAGGCATTGACGAACGCCCCGAATCCGCAGGCCGCGCGGGAGCTGCTGGACGGGGTGCGGGAGCTGGCGACGCGGGAGGCGTGAAGCGTGATTCTGGCTGTCGACGTGTCCTATTCCGTAACGGGAGCGCGGGCGGCGGGCCTTCTGTTCGAGGACTGGACCAGCGATCAGGCGGTCGAAGTCCTCTCTGCCACTTTGGATAATTTGGAGGAGTACGTCCCCGGTCAGTTCTATCTGCGCGAGCTGCCCGCCCTGATGACGGTCATTCAACCCGTGCTGAGCAAGGTGCAGACCATCATGATCGACGGGTATGTGTCACTGGGAGCGGAGGGACGGCCTGGGCTGGGAATGCACCTCTGGCACGCGCTGGGAGGTGCGGTGCCGATCATCGGGGTCGCCAAGACGAGGTTCCACGGTACGCCGGAGGAGTGCGAGGTCTTCCGGGGGCAGAGCCGCAATCCGCTCTTCGTCACGTCCGTCGGTCTCCCGCTGGAGGAGGCGAAGGCACATATCCGGGACATGGCGGGTCCGCACCGTATCCCGACGCTGCTCAAGGAGGTCGACCGGCTCAGCCGCTCAGGTTGACCGCCCCTACACCAGCCCCAGCGCCGCGTCCGCGAATCGCCCGAAGGCCGCGTTTAACTCCTTCAGCGCCCCCTCGCGCACCACGCCCCACTCGCCGTAGTACAGCGCCACGTTGATCTCGATGCCGAAGGCGGGAATGCCCGTGCGCGCGTGGTGGCTGCGGCTCAAGGTGTCCGTCGTCCACGGGTCGCCCACCGCCACGCGGGTCAGGTCGCCCGTCAATACGGGGGCGAAAGCTTCCTCACAGGCGGCTTGCAGGGCGTCCCAGCGGTCACGGGGAAAGGTCGGCTCGGCATCCGTGCCCAGCATCAGCGTCAGCGCGGGGCGGGGCGTGCCCGTGTCGGGGCCAAGTACCGGGCCGTGTGAGGCCATCGAATGCCCCACGATCATCAGCCGCGCGCCCGCGAGTTCCGCGCTCACCCCCGCGTCGAAGGTGTCCCAGAAGCGGCGCAGCCGGGCCTCCCGCGCCTCCGAGGTCAGGGCAAAGCCCTCGGGGTACAGGGGGTGGCGGTCGAAGTCCATCATCTTCACGACGCCGTTGTCCACCACGTCGTCCCGGTCGCGGTTGAGGTCTACCACGAAGCGGCTCCACGGGGCTTGCAAGGAGCGCGCGCCCGGCACCGCGTAGATCAGGTCGGTGTAGGGGTCCCCCTCCAGGAAGACCCGCCGCAGGAAGGCGGCCCGCTTGTCCTCATCGAACACGTCCTCGCCCAGCATGTCGCGCAGCACGTCGGCGGGAATCGCCCCGGACGGGTGCGGCGTGAGGACGAGGAGCTGGTCGCGGTCGGGGGCGCGGGTCATGCGGCCAAGCATAGAACGCGGGCGGGGAGGAGCCGTCGTCCACGCACCTCATCAACTGCGTCCCCGTCACCCCTTCCCCCCGCCCCCCTCGCTAGAATGCCCGGTGTGCATCTCGCGTCCCTCTCCACCCTGAACTACCGGAACCTCGCGCCGGGCACGCTGAGTTTTCCGGCGGGCGTGACGGGCGTGTTCGGGGAGAACGGGGCGGGCAAGACGAATCTGCTGGAGGCCGCCTACCTCGCCCTGACCGGGTTGACGGACGTGACGCGGCTCGAGCAGCTCGTGCAGTCGGGGGAGAAGGAGGCCTACGTGCGCGCCGACGTGCAGCAGGGCGGCAGCCTGAGCATTCAGGAGGTCGGGCTGGGGCGCGGGCGGCGGCAGCTCAAGGTGGACGGGGTGCGGGTGCGGACGGGCGACCTGCCGCGCGGGAGTGCGGTGTGGATTCGCCCCGAGGACAGCGAACTCGTCTTCGGCCCGCCCGCTGGCCGCCGCGCCTACCTCGACGCGCTGCTCTCGCGCCTCAGCGCCCGCTATGCCGGGCAACTCGCCCGCTACGAGCGCACCGTTTCGCAACGCAACGCGGCGCTCAAGGCCGGGGAGGACTGGTCGCTGCACGTCTGGGACGATGTGCTGGTCAAGCTCGGCACCGAGATCATGCTCTTTCGCCGCCGCGCCCTGACCCGGCTCGACGAACTCGCGCGGGAGGCGAACGCGGGGCTGGGGAGCCGCAAGGCGCTGACCCTCACCCTGACCGAATCCACCACGCCCGAGACCTACGTGGGCGACCTCGCCGCGCGCCGGGCGGAGGAACTGGCACGCGGGGCCACCGTCACCGGGCCGCACCGCGACGACCTGACGCTGACGCTGGGGGAGTTCCCGGCCTCCGAGTACGCCAGCCGGGGTGAGGGCCGCACGGTCGCGCTCGCCCTGCGGCGGGCCGAACTCGAACTCCTGGCCGAACGCTTCGGGGAGAAGCCGGTGCTCCTGATCGACGACTTCACGGCGGAACTCGATCCGGGGCGGCGCTCGTTTCTCCTCGACCTCGCCGCGAGCGTGCCCCAGGCCCTCGTGACGGGCACCGAGCGCGTGCCCGGCGTGAGTCTGACGCTGTGGGCGCACGCGGGCCGCTTCACCCCGCAGGGGGAAGACGACGACCAGGAGGACGACCGGGCCGATGAGGACTGGGCCGCCGACCGTGTGGAGGCCGGGGCATGAGCATGAAGGGGAAGGGATCGCGCCGCACGGGGAACACCCGCAGCCTCGGCGACCTGATGGGCGCGACGCTGGGCACGGCCCGGCTGGCGCGGGGGGTGGGGCGGGCGCGGGCCATCATCCTGTGGCCTCAGGCGGTCGGCCCGGAAATAGCGCGGATGACCCGGCCCCGCTCCCAGCAGGGAGGCACCCTCTTCGTGGAGGTGCGGGACAGCGCCACCGCCCACCATCTCACGTTGCAACGCCACCACTTCCTGAAGAGCCTCAACGCCCTGCTGGGCGAGGGGGGCGTGAACGAGATTCGCTTCACGGTGGGCACGGTGCGCGCCCCGGCCCTGGCTCCCCGCGCCGCGCCCCTGCCTGCTCCCGACCGCGCCCGCGCACAGTCCCTCGTGCGGAACGTGGAGGGCGAGTTGAAAGAGGTCGCTCTCAGGGCCGCCGAGGCGATCACCCGCGCCCGCAAGTGGCGGGAGGAACAGGGCTGGCGTCCCTGCCCGGTGTGCGGCGAGGCGAGCCGCGAGCAGCCGTGCCGCGCCTGCGCGCTGACGCTGGAGGACCCCAACGTGAGGCGGGCCGCCCGCGCCCTGACGCGCGCGCCCGAACGTCTGCCCATGCTGCCTGCCATCCTGGGCGACAGCGGCACGAACGCCGCCCGTTTCCTCGCGCTGGAGACGCTGGAGGACCAGCTCGGCCTCCTCGCGCTGGAGTGCGTGCGCGGCGGGGGAGAGGGCAATTACCGCGAGTTCCTGGCCCAGCAGGCGGACATCTATCTTGCCCTCGCCCACCGCAAGCCCCGGAGTGTCTTGACGAAGGCGGACCGGACGCTCCTGCCGGAACGGGCGCGGCGGGTGCTGGAGGCGGGGCGCTGAGGGAGTCCGGGCACCCGTCATCACTCAAGAACAACAGGCGTCCCGGCGCATCTCCGGGCGCATGGGCGGAGAAGAACGCCGCTCTGGTCTGACCGCGTGCCCCGAAGGCTTGGAGGGCCTGTTCTCTTGCGCCTCCTCCCTGAACGCCTGATGTGCAAGAGAAAGCGAGCGTTCTGGATGTGCTTTTTGCTCCCTCCCTCCTTGTGGGGGACTCCGAGAGCTGCTTGCAGAGGGCCGGGGAGGGGGGTGACGACTACCGCTCGTCCTCCTGCTGGACAGCGAAAACGTCTCAACTCCCCGATTTGCGATGCACATCAGGCGTTCCCTGAAAATAGCCCGACAAACCGACTCCTCTTCTGCTGAAGCGACGGCTCTCCCATCTCCGCGAAGGTATGCGTCACGTCGCCTCCTGCCCACGCAAGAGTTGGAGAAGCCCCGAATCCCCTCCCCGACGACGCTGGCCGCTGGAAGCTGGCGGCTGGCCGCCCCTACCTCATCCGGTCCCGCACCTCGGCCAATGTGTCCTCGAAGGCGTCCTGAAAGTCGTCCTCCAATGTCCGGTCGCGGATGAGTTCGTCTTGCAGCGTCGTGGTCTGCTCGCGCGCCCAGCGGACGCGGGCCTGCCGGGCACCGCTCACGTTGCCCCGGCCCGCGACGAAGCGGGCGGCGTGGCGCATGGCCTCCGAGGGGTCCTCGGTGGGGGCGACCACGCTGAGGTTCCGCAGCCCGCCCCGGTCGTTCACGAGCGAGCAGATCACCTCTATGCGCTGGCCCCGGCGCGACAGGAAGACCTGATCCACCCGCCACATGCTCGTCGCCCGGATGGGTTCGGGGCTGGGGCGGGTCGGGCGACGGCGGGCCATGCTAGACGCTCCCGGCGGTAGGGACGGGCACGGGCGGCGTCCACTCGCGGGGTGCCTCAAGACCGAGCAGGACGCGGCCCGCTCCCTCCGCGAGGGCCTCCAGCTCCAGCTCGCCGGGGATGACGATCACGGGCGCGATCCACGCGATCCGGCGCTCGATGCGGTCCACGAGGGAGTCCCAGCGGGCGACGCCCCCGGTCAGGGCCAGCGCGTCGGGGCGGGCGGGCAGCGCCCCGCACTGCTCGCCGATGGCCTTGCACGCCTGATGCACGAAGGCGGCAGTTGCAGCCTGAACTGTGGGGTCGGTGGCCTCGCGTGCCTCCAGCTCGCGCAGGTTCGCCGTGCCCGTCAGCGCGAGAAAGCCGCTCTCGGCGGCGAGCAGACGGCGCACCTCGGCCTCCGGGAGGTCCCGCGCCAGCCGCAGCAGCGTCATGGCGGGGAGCGGTCCGGCCTGGAGCGCCCCCAGCGGCCCGCCGTCGGGACCCGTGCCCGTCGTGTCCACGGCCCGGCCTCCGTCGAAGGCCGTCACGCTCGTCGTGGCTCCCAGGTGGGCGACGACCACGCGGGCATCCTGAAGCCGCTTACCGACCTCGTGCGCGGCGCGGCGGGCCACCACACGGGCGTTCAGGGCGTGGAAGCGGGCCTCGCGCGTCACGCCCGCCAGCCCCGTCACGCGCGCCTCCGGCAGCAGGTCGTTCACACTCTGGGGGTCCACCACGAAGGCGGGCACCCCCCGCACCCCGGCCACCGCGAGGGCGAGCGCCCCCCCCAGCCCCGCCGCGTCGTGTCCGGCGGAGGCAGCGAACCTCGCCAGCTCCGGCGTCACCCGGTACGTGCCCGCCGGAACCTGCCCCAGCCACCCGCCACGCGCCACGAGCGCGTCGGGCGTGGGCCAGTCGGCGGTCGCGGCCAACACGGCTTCCGCCAGCGCTCCCACGTCCTCCTCGCCGGGCGGGCCGGAGAGCGGCACCTCCGCGCGGGTCAGGCTTACCCGGAGCTGGCCGGGCAGCGCGGGGTTGTCGCCCGGCAGAACGGTCGCGCACGCGAGCTTCACGCTGCTGGAACCGGGATTGACCACGTGCGCGATCATGAACGCCACAGCCTAGCAGATGCGGACTGCCTCACGTTTTCGGGGGTGAAGACAACATGAGAGGGGGAGGGACAAGCGGTCGTCCCTCCCCCCGGCGACCCCGCGCCCCGTCCCTAATTCGGCTCGATCAACCCGTAGTGCCCGTCCCGCCGCCGATACACGACCGCGCAGCCGTCCGTCGCCATATTCTTGAAAACGTAGAAGTCGTGCCCCAGGGCCTCCATCTGCGCCACGGCGTCCTCGGGACTCATCGGGCGCAGATCGACGCGCTTCTGGCGGACGATCTCGGCGGGCACGTCGTCTATATCGTCGTCCACCCCCACGTCCTGCTCGGCGAGGCCGGGTTCGGGTTCGGGGGCGGCGACCTGACGGTGACGCATGTACCGCGTCTTGAACTTGCGGAGCTGGCGCTCCAGCACGTCCGAGGCGCGGTCGATGGCGGCGTACATGTCGGCGTGGTGCTCCTCGGCGCGGACGATGCCGTGGGGAACGTTGAGCTGCACCTCGACGCGGTTGCGCCGGGCGGCGTCGCGCACGTCCCGCACGGTGAGGGTCACGCGCGCCTCGGTGATCTGGTCGCTGAAGCGGTCCAGGCGCGTGAGCTTTTCCTCGACGTAATCGCGCAGCGCGTCGGTCACGTCCATGTTCCGGCCTGAGAGCTGGTAGATATGCACGTCTTCCTCCCTGTGGTGTCCCGGAGGAATGTGGTGGCTCCGGGAATCCACTCTATGCGCCCCGTCTGCCCCGTGTCAGGCGAAAGGCGCACAGCGGGTCTTCATGAGGGGGTGTAGGGTGGGAAGATCAAGGATGAGGCCGCTGGAGGCCAACTTCCAGCCGGCGGCGGCGGAGAGCTGAGGCTCAGGCATCGGTGGGTGTCCCGCCGTCCGTCTGAGCGCAACCGTAAGCTTGGGGACTGGGACGTGGGGGGGCCGGGCATTACTCTGGGGCCATGAAGGTGGACCGGGCCGAACAGGACGACGCGCGGCGGGAACGTATCGCCCGCGCGGCGTTCGAGCTGTTCGCCCGCAGCGGGCTGGACGCCACGAGCGCGCAGGACATCGCCCGCGCCGCCTTCGTGAGCCGCACCAACCTCTACCGCTACTACCCCAGCAAGGTCCATATGCTCCTCGCGCACTTCGAGCGCACGGTGGGCGACACCCGCGACGAGGCGTTGAGCAGGCTCCAGGCGGGCGCGGCCCCGCAGGCCGTGTGGGCGCACGTCACCGGGCGGATGGCCGACCTCGGCGTGCGCTACCGCCACCTCGTCGGGGCGGTCGGGCACGCGGTCCTCGGGGCACGGCGGGCGGAGGAACCCGGCGAGGGCGTCCGCACCGCGCTGACGCTCGTGGCGCTCGTCGAACCCGTCCTCATCGCCATGCGCGAGCGGGGGGCGCTCCGCGACGGGGTGAACACGCACCTGCTCAGCGCCCTCCTCGTGGACGCCTGCCTCCTCGCCCTGCTGCACGGTGGGCACCGCGACCAGCGCGAGGTCTTGCGTGACTGGCAGGACCGCTTCAGCCTGCTCACTCACGGCGTTCTCGCTCCGGGGGTCAGTCCCGCCGAGGTGGGGGGAGGGGCGGCCAGCGGCCAGCCTCCAGCCGCCAGCGAGGGGAAGGGCTGAGGCTCGGGCTTTCTCGGTTTGCTCTTGGGCAGTTGTAAGGACGAGCGTTGCTCGTCACCCCCCTCCCCGACCCTCCCCCACAAGGAGGGAGGGAGAATAGGACACGTCTAGAGCGCTCACTTTCTCTTGCACATCAAGAGTCTTGAGTGGGAAGCCGGGTGAGGGTGAGTGGGGCGTTGCAAGTTGAGGAAGTGCCGTAGTCGTCCATCAGCCCACCGCGCATCCCTCGTCCCGCTGAGAGCTGAGAGCTGAGAGCTGAAGGCTCACCGCCATTGGTATGCTCGGCCCATGACTTCCCCCGCCGCCAGCTCCCTGACGCAACTCCCGGCCTGGAAGGCGCTTCAGGCCCACGCCGACCTGGTGCGCGGCCTGCACCTGCGCGAGTTGTTCGCCGCCGATGGGGGGCGGGGCGAGCGCCTCATGGCCGAGGGCGCGGGGTTGTATCTCGACTACTCCAAGAATCGGGTGACGGACGAGACGCTGGGCCTGCTCCTGAACCTCGCGCGGGAGACGGGCGTGGAGGCGCGGCGGGACGCCATGTTCGCGGGCGAGCGCATCAACGTGACCGAGAACCGGGCGGTCCTTCACACGGCCCTTCGCGCCCCGAGGGACACCGAGGTGCGGGTGGACGGCCAGAACGTCGTCCCCGACATTCACGAGGTTCTCGACCGCATGGCCGCCTTCGCCGACCGGGTGCGTGCGGGCGAGTGGCTGGGCTTCACGGGGCAGCCCATCCGCAACATCGTCAACATCGGCATCGGCGGCTCGGACCTCGGCCCGGTGATGGCCTACGAGGCGCTGCGGTTCTACTCGCGGCGTGACCTCACCCTGCGCTTCGTGTCCAACGTGGACGGCACCGACCTCTCCGAGAAGGTGCGCGACCTCGACCTGGCGGAAACCCTGTTCATCGTGTCCAGCAAGACCTTCACCACCCAGGAGACGATGGCGAACGCGACGAGTGCGCGGACGTGGCTCCTCGCGGCGCTGGGGGACGAGGCGGCGGTCGCGCGGCATTTCGTGGCGGTCAGCACGAACGCGGCGGGTGTGTCGGGGTTCGGCATCGACACCGAGAACATGTTCGGCTTCTGGGACTGGGTGGGGGGCCGCTACAGCGTGGGCAGCGCCATCGGCCTGAGCCTCATGCTCGCCATCGGGTCGGACGGGTTCCGCGAGTTCCTGGCCGGGCTGCACGAGATGGACGAGCACTTCCGCACCGCGCCGCTGGAGGGGAACCTGCCCGTTCTGCTCGGCCTGCTCGGCGTGTGGTATCGGGACTTTTTCGATGCACAGACGCATGCCGTCTTACCTTACGACCAGTACCTCCAGTATTTCCCGGCCTACCTCCAGCAGCTCGACATGGAGAGCAACGGCAAGCACGTCACGCTGGACGGGCGCGAGGTGGACTACCAGACGGGTCCCGTCGTGTGGGGCCAACCCGGCACGAACGGACAGCACGCTTTCTATCAGCTCATCCACCAGGGGACCAGCCTGATTCCCTGCGACTTCATCGGCTTCTGCCAGACGCTCAATCCCCTCCCGCCGCACCACGACCTGTTGATGGCGAACGTCTTCGCGCAGACGGAGGCGCTGGCCTTTGGCAAGACGCTGGAGGAGGTGCAGTCGGAGGGTGTCTCGCCGGACCTCGCGCCGCACCGCGTCTTCGAGGGCAACCGCCCCACGAACACGCTGCTCGCCGACCGCCTGACGCCGCGCATCCTCGGTGCCCTCATCGCCCTCTACGAGCACAAGGTCTTCGTGCAGGGCGCGATCTGGAACATCAATTCCTTCGATCAGTGGGGCGTCGAACTCGGCAAGGTCCTCGCCGGGAAGATCGTGCCTGAGCTTCAGGCGGATGGGGAGCCGGAGTTGGGGCACGACTCCAGCACGAACGCGCTGATTCGGCGGTACCGGACGCGGCGGGGCTAGGCGGGTCTAAACTCAAGCTTAGTCTCCCACCGCCCACCTTCCCCGTCCGTCTCCCTAGCTTGGGGGTGTGACCAAAGCGCGAATCGAGGGGGAGTTCGACTTCCAGCAGAGGGAGTGGCGGGCCGAGCGGGTCGGCTGGGGCGTGATCGGCCTGCTGCTCCTGCTCGCGCTCGCGGGGCTGTTCGGTGGGGGACCGCTCTCGCGGGCGGGCGTGTCGTCGGGCCGCCTGACGCTGGACGCCCCCCGCTTCGAACGCGCGACCCGGCCCTCCGACCTGACGGTGGGGCTGCCGCTGAGTGCCGAGGGCACCGGGCGACTGTGGATCGCCAACGACACCTTGCGGGCGGTGCGGGTGCAGGACATCGCCCCACCGCCCGACCAGATACGCAACGGCCCGGACCGGACGGAGTACCTGTTTCGCGGCCAGGGCGAGACGCTGGAGGTCCGGCTGGGCGTCGAATTTCAGGAGGCGGGATTGCTGCGTGGTCGGCTCGGGCAGGTGAACGGCCCGGCGCTGAGTTTCGGCACGTTCGTCTATCCGTAGGGAGCGGTCGGCCCTCAGCGATCAGCAGGTGGGAGGTTCACCGACTCATGAGCCTGCGCTCTAAGGAGGAACTATGGACGCCGTAATTCGCGGAGTCGTCATCTACCTCGTGCTCACCGTCATCTTCAGGATCGCGGGCAAGCGGGCGCTGTCGCAGATCACGACCTTCGACCTCGTGCTGCTGCTCATCATCTCGGAGACGACCCAGCAGGCGCTCATCGGCGAGGACTACTCCGTCACCGCCGCCCTCCTCCTGATCCTGACGCTGGTGGGGGTGGACATCGCCTTCGCCCTGTGGAAGCAGCGTTCGCCGTCGCTGGACCGGCTGATCGACAGCGTGCCCGTCCTCATCGTGGAGAACGGCCAGCCGCTCAAGGACCGCATGGACCGCGCGCAGGTGGACGAGAACGACGTGCTGAGCGCCGCGCGCATGTTGCAGGGGCTGGAACGCCTCGACCAGATCAAGTACGCCATTCTGGAGCGGGACGGCAACATCTCGATCATCCCGAAGGCGTGAGCACGCCCCTCAGTCGGCGGCGGGAGAGTTCAGGGGCAGGTCCGAACTCTCGGAACCACCCCGGAGGCCGTCTTCAAAACGGTGCCGTCCGCCCCCAGCATCTCGCACGAGACCGGGATGTTGACCCCCTGGGGCAAGTCCCGGCAGGAGTTCGACGTTTCCCAGAAGGAGACGGTTCCCAGCGGCTCCGCTCTGGCCGTTCCTTCCACCGTGGAGTCGCCCACGAGGAAGCGCGTGTGCTTGACCTGACTGACCAGGCTGCCCGGAACGTAGTCCGAGATGATCGCCACACCCCCGACGACGGTGATCTCGCCCATCGACGCGGCGGTTCTGAAATCGATGGTGCCGATGGAAATCCCCGGACTGGAGGGGAGAGAACACGAGTGGAGGAGAAAGACCGCACCTATCAGGGCCGGGACCCGGAACAACTTCATGTCACCTCCTGAGTGACGACCGTGAAGGAGGGTAATACCCGAGGGCCAGAGGGCCGCCCACACTTGCGACCACCCCCGCCGGGGGAACTACCCCTTCAGTCGGCGGCGGGGTGTTCGATCTCGCGGGCGTACACATCCCGCACCGTCTGGACCATGTGATCGGTGTTCCGCGCCCCGCCGAGGTCGAGCAGGCTGACGATCTCGTGGGGGTCGAGGGCCGGGTTGGCGCACGCGCGCAGCAGGGCGTAGTGGACGACGCTCGTGCCGGGGCGGGCACCCCCGGCGGGCGTCCATGCCTCGCGCAACCGGGGCAGGAGCGCCGTAGCGAAACGCCGCACCTCCGGGTCGTGCCGCCGCAGCTCCTTGAGCAGCAGGCCGACCGAATGCACCCCCACGTAATGCAGCAGGCTGGCGAGCCGCTGCGGGCGCTCGGGGTCGGACCAGCCTTCGAGCAGTGGCACGCGCAGGGCCGTCGCCACCGCGAGGTCGAGGTCGCGCACCGGGGACGTGCCGAGGAGGTGCGTCACGCTCTGCGCGTCGATATGCACGCCGTCGGGATTGGCCTCGATGCGCGCGGGCAGGGTGGCGGCGTAGTCCTGCGTGAGCCGGTGCAGCGCCATGAACTCCTCGTCGGCCATCTCCAGCAGCCCCGCGAGGCGGTAGAAGCGGCGGCGAACCTCACGCGGCACGGCGTCGCGGTTCTTGTAGCCCAGGTCGTGCTCGATCTCCGCCCAGGCGTGCTGGAGGATGGAGCGAATCTGCACCTCGAAGCGCGCCTCCGGCTGTGCCCCCGGCAGCGTCTGCGGCAGCGCCCCCAGCAGCGGGGCGAACTCGGGCACCTCCGGCCCCGCCGTCACCACGTAATGCACGCCCATGTACCCGAAGCGGTCGGGGTCGTGCATCTTGGACTTGTCGATGGAGTGGTCCCAGTCCACCGTGTGGTGGTCCTCGATCAGCCGGGCGACCGCGCCCACGTCGCTCTCGAAGTACGTGATCACCCGCACGGCCACGAGATCGGTCACGTCCGCGAGCGAGGCGTACCGCCCCGGCTTGCGCCGCAGCTTGTCGGCGAGGCTGGACGGACGTTTCACGCGGCCCGTGACGTGGTGGATGTTCAGGCCCGCCTCGGCGAGCAGCCGCGTCGTGTGATCCACCGCCGCGTCCCGCAACCGCTCGTACTCGGGCAGCGCGTCCCGGTACGCCCCCACCAGCGCCTCACTCATCTTGGAAGCATGATAGGGCACGGGCCGGAAGGACGGCGCTTTCGGGGATGGGCGCACCCCCAGACGGGGGAGAGTGTATTCGGGACAGGCCCCGCCCGGTGACGTGAACGGTTGAGGAAGTGGGAGCTGAGGGTGCGGAAGGTCGGGGGCAGTTGTTGTCGGGCTTCTGCTTTCTGCCTTCTGTCCTCCGCAATTCTCACAACGGCCCGCCCCGCCCGGGCGCATCCTCTGAGCATGACGACCTCCCCCACCGCCGCCGTCACCTTCCCCGCCCCGAGGCGCATCCCCTATCCCGGCGGCTGCGTCCTCGAACCCGGTCCCTACGCGCTCGACTACCTGCTGGGGTGGCGGGCCGACGTGACCGTACGTGGGAGGCTGCACCCCGAGACGCCCGTCTTCCCGCTCCTGCGCGCCCTGCTCGCCGACCCCGCCGCCCACGGCCTGACCCGCGAGGAGGCGGAGGCGGCGCGTGACCGCTTCCTCACCCTCGCCGGGCAGGCCCTCGCCGCCGAGGGGGGCGACCCGGCGTGGCTGGCGCGGGAGTTCGGGCGCTGACACTCCGTTCCGTCCCCGGAGACGCCACGTCGAAAAAGTCACCCCGTTACCCCCAGGAGGCGGGAGGGCCGAATAGGGCCGCGCTTGCCTTAAGGCAGGGTAAACTGCGGCGATGCGCTTCCTGTTCGTCGCCCTGGCGGTTGCCGTCGCGCTGCTGTATTTCACGGTCGGGCTGCGCTTCGGTTACGTGACTCTGACCCCCACGCACCTGCTCAACGCGCAGGGCGAGAACCGCTACGCCTTCGAGGTGTACGACGAGGGCAAGAGCGTGGGCGTCCGGGGCACCTGCTCGGTCCGCAGCGGCAAGGCGACCCTGCGCCTGCTCGACCCGCGCGGCACCCAGGTCGCCGGGCAGACCTGCCCGAAGGGCGAGTGGTCCCTGAGCCTGATGGGCGGCGGCCAGCCGGGCATCTACCGCCTGAGTGTGGAGTTCGACCGCTACTCCGGTACGATGGACCTCAAGGAAGTCCGGCGCGAGGGGCGGTAGCGCGGGTGACGGCCCTCACCCTCCTGACCCGCTCGCTGGAGCAGGTAGCGTGGGCCAATCGCCGCGTGCTGGACGCATTGCGAGGCCAGACAGACCCCCCGCCCCAGGCCCTGCGCCTGCTCGCCCATCTCCTCGCCGCCGAACACGTCTGGCTGCGGCGGCTGCGTGGCGAGGACGCGGGCACCCTGCCCATCTGGCCCGACTGGGACCTGAACACCTGCGAGGAACGTTTTATGGAGAGCGTGGAGGCGTACCGCGTCTTCCTGTCGGCGCTGTCCGACATGGGACTTGAAGAGGTCGTGACGTACCCGAACAGCACCGGGAAGGTCTTTCAAACCTCGGTGGGCGACATCCTCCAGCACGTGTTCTCACACGGCGCGTACCATCGGGGACAGATCGCCCTGTTGATGCGTCAGGCGGGGCGGGAGCCGGTGAACACGGACTTCATCACCTTCACGCGGGGGTAGTGGATCGCTACAGCGGGTTGACGGGCCGAGTTCTGGGGTGGCGATGCCCGCTGATCCCCTCCCAGCCTCCCCCCTCAAACGCTAGATGTGAATCAGGAGACAAGCGGGTGGGATGTGCTCCTTGCTCCCTCCCTCCTGGTGGGGGAGGGTCGGGGAGGGGGGTGACGCGCGGCGCTCGTCTTTCTGCCAGACGGCAAAAACACCTCAACTGCCCGATCTGCAATGCACATGAGGCGTTCAAGGAGGAGGGGCAAAAGACATAGCCTCGCGGGAACGAGTGTTGGGTGTTTGACCGCTTCCCCAACACGAAGAGGCCACCTCACGCGGAGATGGCCCCTGATTCGTTGTGCGCGCTTTCCGCTTACGCCTGCTGCTTGGCGGCGTTGGCCTTGTTGATGGCGCGGGCGAGGCGGCTCTTCTTGCGGGCGGCGGTGTTCTTGTGGAGGGTGCTGCCCTTCGCGGCCTTGTCGATCAGGCTCTCGGCCTTGCGCTGCATCTCGGCGGCGTCCTCGGTGCCCGTCTGCGCGGCAACGACGGCCTTCTTGGTGAAGGTCTTGATCGTGCTCTTGCGGCTGCGGTTGATCAGGCGACGCTTGAGGCTCTGGCGGTGACGCTTCTGGGCGGACTTGTGACGAAGGGCCATGTAAGTTCTCCTTGTTCTCCCACTCTTGCGGGGCGGTTCCCGCCGCTGAACGGGGGAACGCGACGGCACCCGGTCTCCTCAAGAGAGAGCCTCGGCGCGCCTCTCCAGTCTTTGACCGAAGAGGATCGCCCACCGGCGGTAGGCAACCTGAACATCTTAGCGGCTGCCGGGGACCGGGCGCAAGCGGCATACTGAGGGGCGTGACGGCGGGCCAGGACAGAAGCGCGCAGGAGCGGCAGAAGGCCCGCGAGGACCTGCTCGCCTACGCCTTCCGCGCCCTGGCGGGGCGGGCGCTGACGGAGACGGAGTTGCGGACCCGCCTCCTGAAACGCACCGACGACGAGGAACTGGCCGCCGAGGTCCTTGCCCGCGTGCAGGAGCTGGGCTACCAGAGCGACGAGGGCGTGGCCCGTGCCGAGGGCACCCGCCGGGGAGTGGGCGGCTTCCGCGTCCGCCAGACCCTCCAGCGCCGGGGGGTGGGTCAGG